>JAYUJG010000275.1:0-1977 GCA_043765355.1 Acidobacteriaceae bacterium
CCTCGCGGCAAAGATTCTCTGGATCCGGTTTTCGGCGCCTGGTTCACGCTCAACGGCAACGGAGAAATGACTGGCACCACATGGCTAGAAGAATCCGGCCTGCTCGATGGCCCAATCATGATCACCAATACGCACAGCGTAGGAGTGGTGCGCGACGCCGTCATCGCATGGCGCATTCAGAAAGCTCCGCCCGACAAAGACGGCTATAGCTGGTCGCTACCCGTAGTCGCCGAGACCGCCGATGACGACTTGAACGACATGAACGGATTCCACGTCAAGGCCGAGCACGCCTTCCACGCCCTCGATACCGCTCACGGCGGTCCAGTCGAAGAAGGTAATGTAGGCGGCGGCACCGGCATGATCTGCAACGAATTCAAAGGCGGCATCGGCACCTCGTCACGCGTAATCCCCGCCCGCCTGGGAGGTTACACCGTGGGAGTGCTCGTGCAGTGCAACTATGGAAGGCGCAGCCAACTGCGAATCGCCGGAGTTCCTGTTGGACAGGAAATCAGCGACCATCTGGTGCGCGACGAAGATATCGGATCGATCATCATCGTAGTCGCCACCGACGCGCCGCTCATTCCGACGCAACTGAAGCGCGTAGTCCGCCGCGCGACTCTGGGTCTCGGCCGCGACGGCAGCTTTGCCAGCGACGGCTCCGGCGACATTTTCATCGCCTTTTCCACTGCGAACCCGGGAGCGGGAGGATCAAAAGGCGTGCACGACCTGAAAATGCTGGCCAACGAACAACTAAACCCAATCTTTCTGGCAACCGTGCAAGCCACCGAAGAAGCCGTGATCAACGCCATGGTAGCCGCAGAAACGATGACTGGAATCAACGATTACACGGTATACGCCCTGCCCCACGACCGCCTGCGCGAGGTCCTAAAGAAATACAACCGTCTGGCAAAGTAGGGGGCTGATGATTGTGTGGTGACGGGGCTCTGCCCCGTTCAACCGAGCAAAGACCTCACATTACCTTAGCTGCCCGACCAACGCGTAACCGCTTATGCCCTTCGAGGACTTACAATTCAAGCAGTGAAAGCCTACCGAATCCAGCGCATCAAGAGCGGCATGAAGTTCACCTGCACGCACTGTGACCACAGCGTCAGCACGCTCGATTTCGACGCGAAGGTCGGCAACCTCCGCACCCAGGCCGCCACCGCCATCAACGATCACGTCACCAAATCACACGCAGCGCCGGTGATTGTTTCGTCCGACGGCCAACAGCGCAGCTGGCGCTAGTCCAGACGACACGTAGCGCCGGCATCCTGCCGGCTGTCGCGGGGGCGTCCCGCCCGTGCAGCAGTCACCCCGAAGCCAAACGCGAGAGCAGGACCTCTACTCCTTAACCGCCCGATCCGTAATCTCCAGCCCCTTGTCGATAATCGCAAACGCCTCTCGCAACTGCTCCTCGTTGATGCACAGCGGAGGATTGGTATAAAACGTATTCCACCGCACCAGCGTATAAAGCCCGTTCTCGCGGAAGAATTTCCCCAGCGCCACCATCTCCTCTGAAGTCCCGTTGAATGGAGCCATCGGCTGCAGCGTCTTGCGGTCGCGCACCAACTCAAAAATGCCAAACAGCCCAATCGAACGCACCGCGCCCACCGACCGATGCTTCGCCTGCATCTCGGCGCCCAGGGTCTTCATGATCGCGCCCATCTTGCGCGCGTTCTCGATCAGATTATCTTCTTCGTAAACCCGAATCGTCGCCAGCGCCGTGGCGCATCCCATCGGATGACTATTGTAAGTAAGTCCCCCATAGAACACCTTGTCGTCAAAGTGCCTGGCAATATGCCGCCGCATTCCAACTGCTCCAAGCGGGATATAACTGGAAGTAAGTCCTTTTGCCATGCAGATCATATCCGGAACAATCTTCCAATGATCGACGGCAAACCATTCCCCAGTGCGGCCAAAGCCCGCCATCACCTCGTCGGCGATCATCAGTATCCCGTACTTATCGCAAAGTTTCCG
>JAYUJG010000276.1:0-5098 GCA_043765355.1 Acidobacteriaceae bacterium
ACCGGACAGGACATGACCCATTTCGATATCGTCCGCAGCTTTGTCGGCGAGGGTTCCAAAGCGCAGTTGGCCGCCACCCGCGAATTCACGATTCGCGACAACTCTGGCGGCGACAAAAAAGGCGCCATCGAGATGCTCGGAACGTACAGCCCCGTGACCTCGCTGGATTGGGCGGTAGTCGTCCAGAAACCGCGCGAAGACGCCTATCACGGAATTTATGAAATGCAGCGCACCGGGCGTCTGCTGGCCTGGCTCGCGGTGTTTGCCAGCGTGGGCCTAAGTATTTTTTCGGCGCGGCGAATCACCAGCCCTCTGCAAACGCTGGCGCACTCCAGCCGAGCCATTGCGCGCGGCGATTTTTCGCAGCGCGTGCATGTCAAGACGCGCACCGAGATCGGCGAGCTGGCGGCGACTTTCAACACGATGTCGGAAGAACTCGAACAGTTCGTCGAAGACCTCAGACGCGCCGCCGATGAAAACAAGGCGCTCTTCATGGGCTCGATCCAAATGCTCGCCGGTGCGGTCGACGAAAAAGATCCTTACACGCGCGGCCATTCCGATCGCGTGACGAAGTACTCGTTGATGATTGCGACCGAGATGGGGCTAGACCCGGGTTTTCTAGAAATTCTGCGCATCTCAGCCCAGCTGCACGACGTCGGCAAGATCGGCATCGAAGACCGCATTCTGAAAAAGCCAGGGGCTCTGACACCGGAAGAATTCGAGATCATGAAGACACACACCACCAAGGGCGCCAATATCCTGCGCCCGGTTACACAACTCCGCGAGATGCTGCCCGGAATCGAACTACATCACGAAGCCCTCAACGGGCGCGGCTATCCTTACGGTCTGAAAGGCGACGAGATTCCGCTGCTGGCCCGCGTGATTGCAGTCGCGGATACCTTTGACGCTCTGACCACGAACCGCCCGTACCAGAAGGCGCACGATCCGATCGATGCGCTGAAAATCATCGAGAATCTCTCTGGCCAGCGCCTCGACCCCACCGCGGTGACGGCGCTCATGGCGGTGTATTACCGCGGGGACATCAAGATCCAAAAGCCGCTGACTTCAGCCCCGCCTCCAGAACTAACCCTGTCCGCCCCAACGCTGCCTGCACCGTCGGATCCGATTGCGGTGGAAACGACACGCACCTAGGCGGACAGGCCCATAGCCTCTTCCTCAAAGTTCCGCGGTTTCCTCTGTGCACCTCTGTGTACTCCGTGGTTAAAGGTTTCGCGGACATCGAATCGAAATTATCAGCAGCCACACCCCCGAACCTGCCTTCCTGTTTCCGCCTATATAATCGTGACGGATATCCAAATGATTCAAACCCTCTTTGGCAGTCTGGACGAAGAACAGAAACCCAGTTTCATCGAGCGAATGAAAGAGGCCGTCTCGCGCACCCGCGAGAATCTGGCCGAGCGCATCGACGATGTAGTCTCCATCGGGAAAGAGATTGATCGATCGACGCTCGACGATCTGGAAGCCACGTTGATCGGTGCCGACCTGGGTACGACGACGACGCACGAAGTCCTGGAGAAGCTGCGGGACAAAGCCGACCGCAAGCAGATCAAAGACGTAAACGAACTGAAGCGGCTGTTGAAAGAAGAGCTGCTGGCGATTCTGAGCGCAAGCGCCGCGCGCCCCGTGGCGAAAGTGAACGGCGCGCCAGAAGTCATCATGGTGGTAGGCGTAAACGGCGCCGGCAAAACAACGACGACCGGAAAACTGGCGCAGGTGTTTCGCTCGCAGGGAAAATCAGTGGTGCTGTGCGCGGCCGACACGTTTCGCGCGGCGGCGATTGAGCAGCTTGAAATTTGGGGACAGCGCACCGGCACGGAAGTGATCAAGACCAAAGCCGGAGGGGATCCGTCGGCGGTGCTTTTCGAGGCGCTGCAGGCGGCTACGAATCGCAAGACCGACTACGTAATTGTCGACACCGCCGGACGCCTGCACACCAAACAGAACCTGATGCTCGAACTGGAAAAGATGAAGCGCACGGCGCAACGCATCGTGCCCGGCGCTCCGCATGAGACGTTGCTGGTGATGGACGCCACGACCGGACAGAATGGATTGCAACAGGCACGCCAGTTCATACAATCTTCCGGAGTCACCGGAATTGTGCTGACCAAACTCGATGGCACGGCCAAAGGCGGCGTGGTGGTGGCGATTTCGCGCGAGTTGGGGCTGCCGGTGCGCTTTGTCGGCGTCGGGGAGAAAATAGGGGATCTGCTGCCGTTCGATCCTCGTGAATTTGTGGAATCGTTGTTTGCGTGAAATGTTTCCGACCTTTAGCTAAAGGCTAAGAGCTAACGGCTTCTTATGTCATCCGACAACCAGCACTTGCGGAGAGCACTCGACCTGGCGAGAGCGGGCGTGGGCCTGGTGTCGCCAAATCCCGCCGTCGGCGCGGTGGTGGCCGACGCGCAAGGCCGCGAAGTTGGCACGGGCACGCACACCTACGACGGCGTGAAGCACGCCGAAGTTCTGGCTCTTGAACAAGCGGGCACACGCGCGCGCGGCGCGACGCTGTATCTGAATTTGGAACCATGCTCTCATCGGGGAAGAACCAGCCCCTGCGCCGATGCCGTGATTGCCGCCGGAATCAGCCGCGTCGTCTGCTCCATGCAAGATCCGAATCCGCAAGTGGCTGGCCAGGGGTTTGCCAAACTGCGCGCGGCGGGAATGCGAGTCGAAGTCGGCACATTCGAAGCAGAAGCCAGAAAGCTGAATGAGAGTTTTGCCAAGTACATTCGCACCAGTAGACCACTGGTCACTCTGAAATCTGCGATGACCCTGGACGGCAAGATCGCCGACGCCTCAAAGCCGGGTACCTCGCCGAGCAGTGCGCCGGGTTCGGTCACGCCTGCGACCGAAGGCGCGCATCGCGGATATCACTGGATTACCGGTGAAGTCGCACGAGCGCATGTGCACCAGTTGCGCCATCAACACGATGCGATTCTGGCGGGCGTGGGGACGGTGATGGCGGACGATCCCTTGCTCACCGACCGCAGCGGCCTGCCCAGACGGCGCAAGTTGCTCCGCGTGATCCTGGATTCTTACTTGCGCATCCCGCTGGCGTCGCGCGTGATTCAGACAGCCGACAACGATGTACTGGTGCTGTGTTCGGCGGCAGAAGCGGCGGCGAGGCAAGCGCTCGAAGCGAGGGGAGTCCGAGTCCAGAAAATCGCGGCGACCGGCGACGGCAGGCCTGACTTCACAGCCATTGTAAAAATCCTCGGCGAACAACAAATCACGAGCGTGCTGATCGAGGGTGGATCGCTGGTGAACGCCGCGGCGTTGGCTTCTGGAGAAGTCGACAAAGTGTTTCTCTACTACACGCCAAAGTTTTTTGGCGCGGAAGCAGTTCCCTTCCTATCCGAGAGTTTGCACGGAAAAGCGCAGTGCGTGCAGCGCTTCGAGTTACATCGCTTCGACGAAGACTTCGCGGTGGAAGGCTATCTGCGCGACCCGTACGCTGTGTCGTGGTGAGGATGACAATCGGATTTGGGCACGCTGCGAAGAGTCCACTGGGAGTCACAGGTTTTATGTTCACTGGAATCATCGAACAAGTCGGCACGGTCGCAAAGATCGAACAGCGCGGGGAGAATCGCCGCATCACCGTCGAAGCCGCAGGCGTCGCGCAACAATTAAAAACGGGCGACAGCGTTGCGGTCAGCGGCGTTTGCCTGACCGCGCTCGACATCACCCGGCAATTATTCGCCGCCGACCTGGCACCAGAGACGTGGGCGCGAACTTCGCTCTCGCGGATGCACGAAGGCGCACTCGTCAACCTCGAGTTGCCGATGCAAGCCAATGGTCGCTTCGGCGGCCATATCGTGCAAGGACACGTTGACGGAGTCGGCAAGCTGATCGCGCTCGAACGCATCGCCGATTCCGAGAACTGGTGGCTGCAAATTGAAGTGCCGTCAGAGATAGAAAAATACACCGTGTTCAAAGGATCGATTTCCATCGAAGGCATCAGCCTGACCATAGCCAAACTCGAACGCACTCGCTCCGCCTCGATATGCAGCATCGCGATTATTCCGCACACGGTCGAGATGACCAACCTCGGATCGCTGAAGCCGGGAGACCCAGTAAACCTGGAAGCCGACCTGATCGCAAAGTATGTCGAGAAGATGATGCCGGGCAAGCCGGCGGCTACTTCGATCACGGTGGAAGAATTGGTGAGGCAGGGATTTTAGAAGCAGTCAGTTCTCAGTTGTCAGTTCTCAATAACCCAGCCACGCTCGACTACAAGGCCTGGGGCAAACTCACAACTGCACATTAGACAACCGTCTCTAAGCTTCCAGCTTCAACTCATCCAGTTCCAGGAACTCCTGAATAATTGGCTCGTTCGATTGTTCCATGTCATTGTAAGGGCCAAAGAAAATGGCCCGGGCTTCGTAGAGGAACACGATGCGATCCGCGAGCTTCTTGGCCAGGCGCATGTCGTGCGTGACCACGACCGAGGTCAGGTGCAATTGCAGTTTGAGCCGCGCGATGAGGTCGCCGAGTAGATTTCCCATCATCGGATCGACCATGGTGGTCGGCTCGTCATAGAGGACGCATTCGGGTTGCGCCGACAATGCCCTTGCAATGGCTACCGATCGCTTCATGCCAGTAGAAAGATCCGAGGGCAACAGGTCGCGCATTTCCTTGACACCTACCATTTCCAGCAAGCCATCGACGACCTGGAGAATCTGCTTCTCGGAAAGCTCTCTTTTTTCACGCAGCGGAAACGCAACATTTTCGCCGACCGATAGAGAGTCGAAGAGCGCTCCGTTCTGGAACACCATCGTGACTTTCTTGCGAATTTCTTCCATCTGCGATTCGTTGTACCCGGTGATATCCTGGCCGGCGACAATAATCCGCCCTGAGTCCGGCTTCAGAAAGCCCATGATGCTGTGGAGCGAGACGGATTTTCCAACGCCGCTGCGGCCGAGAATGCAGACCATCTCTCCCGGCAGGACCTCGAAGCTGACGTGGTCGAGAATGACCTGATCGCCAAATGCTTTGGAGACGTCCTTGAACTCGATGTAGGGAGCCAGCGTGGGGGTGGCAGACATGGCTAACAGAATGGCACGAGTGAGGCGCACGG
>JAYUJG010000277.1:0-16052 GCA_043765355.1 Acidobacteriaceae bacterium
CGGCGAGGACTATCTTTATCCGGAAGAATACTTCGCCACCGAGAGGTGCTGTGACTAAATCCAGGAGATTCAGAAAGAAGGCTGCAAGAAAAACAATTAAGAATTCGGAGATCGCCACTGGTGTCCAGTGGGTCGTTCGGTGGGGCACTCTGAACGCTGGCCGGGGCGCGGCGGGTAGGGTCAAGAGGCTTTTTCGCGTCGTCGGCGAGAAGCTCCCCTTTGAGGCGATTGGAAAAGTGGACAGGCATTTACGCGATCTGCAGATTGAACGCGAAGGGGTCTACGTTGCACATGATTCGATGGAATATGCTCGCTACATTGGGCGTGGCAGAATTTTCCACAGGCTCAGTGCTTGCCAGAAAAAGCACATTGAAATCATGTATTTTTCCTTTTACGTAGTGACCGCGAAAAAACACGAGCGCGAGATCGAAACCCTTCTTATTCACTCGGCTGGACCACTATTGCAGTTCAATACCAGGAAGAAAAGCGCGATCCTAAGCGCCGGAAGCATACAGGACTATGAGGCAGGGACGGAGTTCTTCGAGCGGTGTCCCACGAAGAAAGAGAAGCTGAGACCCAAACGACGGCGGCGTGCCATTCATTAGTGACCGTTACATGCCCCGTACCATCGCATATTCTTTCCCCCGCCCACTCGACCCTCTCTGCGGTTAAAATATATCCATGGCGCAAGAACTAAACTTTGGCCCCTACGTTGACATTGAAAACGGCAAGAAGGTAGTCAAGGAGCTCGTCTACGGAGGCGGTGTGCCCGAAGGCATCGTCATGACGACGCTCGACTCGACCGTCAATTGGATGCGCAAGAATTCCATCTGGCCCATGACATTCGGCCTTGCCTGCTGCGCGATTGAAATGATGTCGATGGGCGCGTCCCGCTTTGATATTGCGCGCTTCGGAGCGGAAGTGTTCCGCCCATCGCCGCGCCAATCGGATTTGATGATTATTGCCGGCCGCGTGTCGAACAAGATGGCTCCCGTAATTCGTCAGCTCTGGGAGCAGATGCCGGAACCGAAGTGGGTGATTTCGATGGGAGCGTGCGCGACTTCGGGTGGCGTGTTTAATAATTATGCGCTGGTGCAGAGCGTGAATCAGGTCATTCCGGTGGATATCTATGTGCCGGGATGCCCGCCGCGTCCTGAGCAGTTGATTTATGCGATTACCTTATTGCAGGACAAGATCATGACCGAGCGCGGGACAGTGAAGAAGGCATTGAATCTGGTGCCGACGGTAAACAGCGCTCCACCGAGCTATCAGGCCAAATAATCGTTTGTCATTCCGAGCGAAGCGAGGAATCTACTCTTTTGGCGGCGTACAAAAGCAGATTCCTCATTTCGCTCGGAATGACAAACTAACTTCTTATTCTTTCATCCGCGTTGCCGCCTGCCGTTCTGGTGGGGTCATCTGATTCCAGATCGCGTTCAAGTCCTTCTCCAAAATCTGATTGTTCGGGTCCACTCTCAGGGCCATCGCAAACCATAAATAGGATGTTGGCAGATCGCGCGGCACGCAGTGGCCGGTTGCATACATCGTGCCGAAGGCGCCGCGGGCTTTAGCGTTTGATTTGGCGGACGCGGCTTTCAGACTCTTTACTGCCTCGTCGCAGTTTTCGGGAACGCCTCGTCCATAGAGATACGCCTCGCCCTTGCGGAAGGCGGCGTCTCCGGTGTCGTGCGTTGTGGGCGAGGGCAACGCTGGAGCTTTGGCGGATGTAGGAATTGGCTCGCGTTTCGCTGCACGTTTTTCAAGTGGCGCAACGGCCGCCGCGCCCGCCGGTGTTGGCGTTGGGGTCGGCGGCTTTGTTTCGACGGCGGGCTTTGGTTCCGCGCCCGCGGTTTTGGGGGTGGCGTCGGCTGG
Organism: Acidobacteriaceae bacterium; assembly: GCA_043765355.1. GTDB lineage: Bacteria > Acidobacteriota > Terriglobia > Terriglobales > Acidobacteriaceae > Acidiflorens. Next base: position 1,873 of record JAYUJG010000277.1, read on the forward strand.
AGAGACCTGGTTTTCCGCGGCAACATCGGGAACAGCTGCTGGCGCCTGTGCGGCTGCCAGTGATGGTCCGGCGGGGCTTTCGGGAGCAGCGTTTCGCGGTACGGGTTTCGGCGACGGGTCATCAGCCGCGGTTTTGTCGTCGGTCGAAGTATTGGTTGCTTGCTTTCTGGGCTCTGCGGCACCTAGATAATTCGTGTACGTCCACCAACCGGCTCCCGCTAAGGCCGCAAGGAGAGCCAACAGCAGAAAAATGCGTCGTGCGCCGGTCTTCGGCTGTTCTGGTTCGAAAAACGAATCCAAGCCGGAGAAAGCTCTGTCGCGCAACGCGTCCATGCTGGGTTGATTGGGGATTGGCTGGCTCGGACTCGACTGACTAAAGTCCGGCGGATTCAATCCCAGCGCCGATGGCCCGCCGATATGCGCAATCGGCTGGTTTGCGGGTTTGGCTGGACTGTTTGTGATAGCCGGGCGCAGCGTATCGGTGCCGCTCGGCGTCTTCGACGGACCCGCTGATAGGCCGGACGCAATACCCGATAGAGCCGTCACCGGTCGCCGCGCTTCGGGCCGGTTTTCAAGCCTGGCTTCAAGCACGGTGCCGCACATTCCGCAAAAACGGAAGTTGTCCGAATTGTCCTCACCGCATTTCGGGCAGATCACGATAATTCTCCAAAAGTTGTTTCCCAACAGTTTAACTCCTAAGAGCAATACCGTTGTGTTCGCCGGTTCATATTAAAATGCCAACGCTGGGATTCCACTCATGCCGAAGGCTTCCAAGGATAGTCGCAAGAGCAATCGCGAGGGCAAGCTCAAAGCCACGTCCAAGAAGGGGGCTGCGAGTTTCGAGGCACGGCTCGAACGGCTGCGATCGCGGCTGAATTGGATCGTCATTTATGTCCCGTTCGATGCGGCGGAGCGTTGGGGGTCGCGTGGCCAGGTCAAAGTGAAAGGCGAAATCAACGGGTTCGCGTTTCGCACGTCGCTGTTTCCGACACGCGAGGGGCGCCATTTTCTGCTGATCAACAAGCGTATGCAAAAGGGCGCGCGAGCCATCGAAGGCAGCGTCGCGCGCTTTGAGATGGAGTTCGACAGCGAAGAGCGGATCGTTGCCATTCCCGTGGAGCTCAAGCGCATTCTAGGGTCAGATGGGGCGCTCAGCCGGTGGCATGACGGACTGAATCACTCCACGCGCAGCGAAATCGCGAAGTGGGTGACCGGGCCGGAGGGCAGTAAGACGCGGGTGCGTCGCGCGGAACAAGTTGCCGAACGCATGCTTGCCGTGATGGATGCGGAAAAGGAACTGCCGCCGATTCTGCAAATTGCCTTCGCGCGCAATCCACGGGCGCGGGATGGCTGGGACGCCATGTCCACGGCTCGCCGGCGGATGCTTCTGTTCGCCATCTTTTACTATCAGACTCCGGAGGCGCGAGGACGCCGCATCGACAAGGTGCTGGAGGTGGCTGAGGCAGTCGCCGAAAGACAGGCTGAAAGAAATTAGCGACAAGAGAGAGTGGGTGACGTTTTGGATCATGCGGTGAATTCAAAACTTGGGCGGGAACTTCTTTACCTTTCCCGCGCCGACGTTGTTTCGTCTGGACTCGGCATGGTCGAGATCATTGCGTCAATCGAAGGCATGTTTCGCGAGAAGGACGAAGGGCGCGTCGAGATGCCCGCTAAGATCGGCATTCATCCCATGCCCGACGCGCTTCTCCACGCGATGCCAGCTTGCATTTCGGCGCAGAAGGCTGCGGGCATCAAGTGGGTTGGCGCGTATCCGGAAAACAGCAAGCGCGGATTGCCGTATGTTACGGGGCTGGTCATTCTCAACGACTACGAAACTGGCATTCCGGTTGCGCTGATGGATTGCACCTGGTTGACGGCGCAGCGCACCGGAGCGGCCACGGCTGTGGCCGCAAAATATCTGGCGCGGCCTGAGTCGAGTTCGGTCGGCATCCTGGGGTGCGGAGTGCAAGGGCGCAGCAATCTGGAAGCGCTGAGCGTTTTGTTTCCGCTGAAGAAAATCTTCGCGTACGACAAGCACGCCGATCGCGCCCTTCGGTACGCGCAAGAGGCGAGCGGGCGGTATGGGATCGACGCGGTTCCGGTCAGCGATCCGCGGCAAGCGGTGGTGGCGAGCGACATCCTCGTGACCGCCGGCCCGATTCTGCGGACACCGCATGCAACCATTCAACCCGGCTGGCTTGCGGAAGGGGCGTTCGCGTCTCTGGTGGATTTCGATTCCTACTGGCATGCAGGGGCGATTCACGAAGTCGACAAATTCTGCACCGACGACGTGCCGCAGTTCGAGCACTATCGCGGCCTCGGATATTTTCAGAATGTTCCGGTGATTCACGCCGATCTGGGAGAGCTGGTTACCCGTCGCAAGCCTGGCCGCGAGACACAGGGTGAGCGCACCATGGCCTGCAATTTAGGGATCGCGCTTGACGACATGGCGGTTGCACCGCTGATTGTTGCACGCGCTTTGGAAAAGGGAATTGGAAGGTGGTTGCCGCTTTAGCCAGTTTGACCGCCTGCCGCCCTACATTGCACAATGCGAAGTCGCCGCAGTCGCGACCCGTATCGAGGATGCTCATGAAATATGGCTTTACTTCGTTAGTCGTCATTCCGACAATGATCGTTTTTGCGATGGTGACTGCGCTCGCCGCCGAGAGTCCAAGTCCACAACCTTCCGCCGCGAAGCGAGCCATCACCGAAAAAGATCTGTTCAATTTCGTGTGGATCGCGGATCCGCAAGTGTCGCCCGACGGCTCGCGAGTCGTCTTCACGCGCGTGGTGACGGATGAAAAACATACCGGCTACGAAACTTCAATCTGGATGGTTGCCGCTTCCGGCAACGAACTGCCGACGCGCCTGACCAATGGAAAGCATGATGCATCGCCGCGCTGGTCGCCCGATGGCACGCGCATGGCGTTTGTCCGCAGGGGAGAAAAGGATGACAGCGGCAAGCCGCGCCCGCCGCAAATTGCTTTGCTGTCGCTGGCTGGCGGCGAGGCCCGCATGATTGTCGACCTGCCGAAAGGCGCCGCTGGTCCAGTCTGGTCGCCGGACAGCAAGCGAATCGCTTTCACCAGTTTGACTACGCCCGAAGATATTGCCAAAGAAGAACGCACGAAGAACGAGGCGAAAGCTGGCGGCGCGACTGCGACCAGCGCCAACGCTTCCGCAGCAACAAGCGGCGCGGAGGCGAAGAGCGGCACCGATGGCGACCGCGAATCCGACATTCACATCATCACGCGCGCCGTTTACCGCGACAACGACGAGGGCTATCTCGATTTCAAACGCCATGAACACATCTGGGTAGTTGACGCCTCGTCTGCATCGGACGAACCAGGCAAAGCGCTGCAACTTACCAGCGGTGACTACGACGAAGGCGGAATTGTGTGGACTCACGACGGCTCGCGAATGTACTTCGTAACCAGCCGGATCGACGAGCCTTATTACGAAGCGCCGAGCAGCGATATTTATTCAGTCGCGTCGTCAGGGGGCGCGCCTGAGAAACTGGCCACGATCCCGATGGGTATTGGCGATCTCGCGCTCAGTCCGGATGGACGAAGCTTCGCTTTTCACGGCTCGGTTACGCAACCGGTTCGTTCCTACTCGCAGCCCGATCTCTGGGTGATGGATGTCTCTGCCAATGCGAGGCCCCGCAATCTAACTGCGAACTACGATTTCGATATGGGAGACGCTGTGTTTGGGGACAATGCGGCACCGCGCGGCGGCAAAGGAGCAACGCTGCATTGGTCGCCGGACGGGCGCTGGCTGTTTGACATCGTTGCCAAGCGGGGACGGACGCCGCTGGTTCGTGTAGACGCGCAATCCGGCGCGGTCACGGAAATTACTCATGGCGATCAGGCGGTGCTCGATTTCTCGACCACGCCCGACGCGAAGACTTCGATTGCGCTGGTCTCGACGCCGATTGCGATTGGCGACTTGTTCAGCGTGTCGATGGACGCCGGTGGGCAAACCCGGATTACAGACGCTAACAAGACTCTCTGGTCGCAGCTCAACCTCACCGCACCCGAAGAAATTACTTATAAGAGCTTCGACGGCTTGTCCATTCAAGGATGGATTCAGCAGCCGCCCGACTTCGACCCGGCGAAAGAATATCCCATGATCCTCAATATTCACGGCGGGCCCCACGCCGCCTACGGATGGGTCTTCGATCATGAATTCCAATGGATGGCGGCCAAAGGCTACGTGGTGCTCTACATCAATCCGCGCGGCTCGACCAGCTATGGACAAGATTTCGGCAACATCATTCAGTACCACTATCCGGGCGACGACTATCGCGACCTGATGGCGGGAGTGGATGAAGTCCTGAAGCGCGGCTATGTCGATGCGAAGAAACTCGGTGTCACGGGCGGAAGCGGTGGCGGCGTACTTACCGATTGGGCTGTGACCCAGAGTGATCGTTTTGCAGCGGCTGTGTCGCAACGTGATATTTCGAATTGGGCTTCGTGGTGGTACACCGCCGATTTCACTTTATTTCAAGCGAACTGGTTTAAGGCGCCGCCGTTCCAGGACCCGAAAGACTATGCCAAGCGTTCCGCGATCACGTTCGTCGAGAAGATACACACGCCGATGATGTTTATTTTGGGGCAGGCCGACTATCGCACGCCGCAGGATTCGGGAGGCGAGCAGCTTTTCCGCGCGCTCAAATATCTGAAGCGCCCGACGGCGATGGTAGTGTTTCCGCGCGAGACCCACGAGTTGTCGCGATCCGGTGAACCCTGGCATCGCATCGAGCGGCTCGACAACATTGTGGGATGGTTTGATAAATGGCTGACGGGCGTGCCCCATCCGGAGTATGACGTGCGGCCGGAGAAGGCGGGGGCGAAGTCGACGGATCGCTGAAAATAAGGCTTTCGGGTGCCAACGAAGCGCTTGAGGCCTTCTGACCAAGGCCGGGGCGTAGCCTCCGTCCAGGTTAGCGCTCAGAGGACGGGCGCGAAACCTGGGGCACCCGCATCTGTGAGGGTGCCCCGATTCCATGGCCGCTACTGCGGGGTCAGTTTGATGTAGTCGAAGGCCAGCAAGTACCCGCTGCTGGCGGCGTTGTGGCCGGTGACGGTGAACTTGAAGGTGTAGTTTCCAGCGGCGCTGAGCGTCACCGTACCCATATCAAATTCCTTGAAGACCCCGCCACCGTTGTTGCTGTACTGGTCGGTCGCCGGGCCGAGATTGGTACCGTTCACGGAGAGTTGAGAAATCGCGCGAGTGGGGAACATCTTCACCGCGTACTTCACGTCGTACGTGCCGGCTTGCGCAACGTTCAGCGTGAACTGGATGTAGTTTCCAACTTGCGTGCCATCGACGATGATGCCGACGCCGTCGGTAAATCCGGGCCAGGAGAAGACGCGGGTGTTGGGAACGCCACTCGCGGTGACCTTTTCCGTTTCGTATTGAATCGGCGTCTTGGTGATGGTGATGGTGTAGGTGCCGGTGGCCACGGCGCTGTTGTTGAATCCGCTGGCCGCCGCGATTGTCTTGATCGTTGTCGTCGTGCCGACCACGATTGGCGCCGTGTACTTGGTGGAGGCCGGCGTCGGGGCAGATCCATCGGTTGTGTAGTAGATGGCCGCGCCAGATGTGGCATCCGACAGGGTCACCGATTGTGACGATGTGTAGTTGCCCGGCACCGGACTGAAGGTTGGCGTGGCTGCGGTTAGGGTGTACACCCCGCTCGCCACGGCGCTGTTGTCATATCCGCTGGCCACCGCCATCGCCTGGATCGTGGTGGTCGTGTTGACGGCCACGGTTGTGCACACCGGCGAGCCGGCCGTCGGCGTCGTTCCGTCGGTGGTGCAATGAATCGCGGCTCCCGGCGTCACGTCTGACAAGGTCACCGATTGTACTGAGTTGTAGGTTCCCGGCGCTGGACTGAAGGTCGGAGTTGCCGCCGTGGGCAGACCGGCATTGGTGGTATAGGTCCAGGTAACAATCTCCTGCGTGGCGGTAAGTCCGCCGGTTCCCGCGGTGAATCCGACATTGGCGGTGTTCGAGCCCACGGTGGTGGGAATGTTGATGGCCCAACTGGTGCTAAAGGTTTGGGCCTGGTTGACCGCATCGGTGATGGTCATCTTCAGCGTGGTTCCGTCGTAAGTGATGTGAACGTTGAAGAGGTCTCCGCTGTGCAGATTGACGCCGGAGCTGGTCATGTCCAAAGCGGGTGTGGTTGGAGAGGCACCGTTGGTGTACATGCCGGTCGAATCGGTTCCTTCGCCGCCGTTGTTGTAGAGGTCGAATTTTACGGCGACGCTCTTGCCAATACCCAAGGTTCCGCCGACAGTGTCGGGCCCGTAGCCCAGTCCGCCTCCGGATGGCCCGAGCGCGGTTGGGCCGGTTCCCTGGATGGTGAACGTCATGCCGTCGGCGTTCGGGTTGGTGAGCTGGATGCTGAAATCGGTGACGAAATTCTGGATGTTAATCGGTGTTGTGACGAAGGCGCTACCTGCCTGGGTTCCGCCGCCGTTGGTCAGAGTCAGGCGGGTGCCGTTGATTGCCGAAGTGCCATTTAAGGTGAGACCGGAGGTAGTGAAGCCGGCGCCGTAGTTGATTCCGCCGCCGGAGGTGATGGTGTAGGTTCCGCTGGCAACCGCGCTGTTTGTGTAGCCGGTGGCGGTCGCCATGGCCTGGAGGGTGGTGGTGGCAGCGATCGTCACCGTGGTGCAGACCGCCGAACCTGCCGTCGGCGTGGTGCCGTTCGTTGTGCAGTGAATGGTTGCGCCCGGAGTTGTATCGGAGACGGTTACGACGACGCTGCTGGTGTAGCTGCCGGGGGCCGGGCTAAAAGTTGGTGTGGCGGCGGTGGGCGTGTTTGTAATGACCCCAAACGCGCTCACCTTGCCCTGGCTGCCTACGTAGACTTTGCCGTTGGCAACGATAGGAGCGCTGAACTTGACCGCTCCGCCGGGAACGTCGCGCTGGCTGGGCGCCTGATTGCTGTTGTAGAGCATGGTGGCCAGATTGGTAGCGTCAAAGGCGTAGAGCGCCTGACAGCAGGTCGAGCCGAAAGCGCTGTTGTCCACGATCCAGACGATTCCATTGGTGTTTCCGTTGGCGGAAACGACGGGCGCTGCGGTCGCGAACGCGAAGCTGTTCGAACTCTTCGAGGTGGGCGACGTCGAAAGCAGCCCGCTGCTATTGGCGTTGAAAGAGAACGCTTTCAAGTTGTCGGGACTGCCGCCGTCATTGCCGCCACCGTAATATACATTGCCATTCCAGTACGAAGGGGAGCCCCAGATTCCATTGGTAGCGCCGGGAATTTCCTGCACGATCTGTGGATCGCTGCCGTTGCAAGGTGGACTCAGATCGGGGCAGTATTTCCCCATGTTGTTGCGGTCAATTAAATAAATCTTGCCTTCCTTCCCCATCTGTACGAGCAATTGCTGTCCCGACGGGAGGTTGGGCAGCAACATGACTCCGCCGGAACCGAGATCGGTGTCGCCGCCGTTTAAGCTGCTCTGGTTGTAAGGTGTGAACCAGTCGGCGACGGCAAACGCTCCGCCGCTCGGTCCGCTCAGCTTCACAATGCTGTCTCCCCAATCGGCAGTCGCGCTGCGATAGTCGCCGTTTCCGGTGGCGAAGAACAGGTTGCCGCTGGCGTCGGCGGCCACGCCGTCGCCAGACATCCAGATGCCTCCGAAGAACCCATTGGTGGCGTCGGGTTGGGTGTTGAAAACAGCTTCCTGTGCCAGGGTGCCGGCGTTATACGAAATGACCCAGCCCTGGTACGGTCCGTTGTCGCAGTGCGAGGCCCAGGCGACTACCACATGCCCGTTTTCGAGGAGCAGTCCGGGCCGGTTGTGTTGTTTCAGCGGATCGAAGGTGCGGCTCTGGTAGGTGGCGAAAATGACCATCGGCCCGCCAAATTTCTCCGCGCCGGTTACGATGTCGAGGGCGTGCAGGCGTTGGAAGTAGTTTCCGTTCTCTTTGGTCTTGGCGACCAGGTAGATCGTCCCAGTTCCTGGGTCGATCACGGGCGTGCTGGTGATTCCGATCTCGGGCACCAGATCACTGCAGCCGGCATCACCGCTCGAGACGGTGGTAACGCCTGCCGCGGCGTTGATGAAGCTCTGCTGCCACAGCACGGCTCCGCTGTCGGCGTCGACGGCAAAGAGGCTATCGTGTTCGGTCGCGACATACAGCACATTGTGAGTCCCGCCCGCGATGTTCTGGACGCCGGACATATAAAGAGGTTGCGCGTACACATAGCCGTCCAAGGTGGTGGAGAACAGCTTGCCAAATTGGGCGCTATTCACGTTGGCAGTGGTCAGGATGGTCTCGGCAGTGTTTTGGCCGGTGCGGGCGTTGTCATTGTGATAGGTGGTGACCCGTATCTGGGCCAGCAGAATGTTCGAGGTCAGGCACAGCACAATCAGCAAAGCAACCCGCATAGACGCGCCACCGACTAGCCATTTCATAGTTGATCTCCGGAAAGCGAAGCTGAAGGACTAAAGGAGCCCCGCGCTGTGGTAGAAAATTTTTAATACAAACGGAAACGAAACACAACCACAAAATTGATGGAAGCCTTGCCGGGCGGGCGATTCAGCTCACTAAACCCTGCACTCTAAGTGCATGGATTTGCGCTGTGGAGAAAATCCCGATGCCCTGGGGATGTGCCGCCGCAAACGCACCGTCCACGGCACGCTGCTCGCATCACTATTCGATCATCGCAAGGCTCAAGCTGTTTTAAAGACCCAGGACGTCACTTGCGTGACCAGACGCCCACCATGGGCACGAAACTGACCACGTTGTTCGACGCCGCAATCTCGGCCTGAACTCTGCTTGTCAGAGTACTGAGATCCCCCAGCATTTCCAGAGGGACGTGATGCTGTTCGGCCAGCGCACGCACGCTAACGAGGAGGTCGCAGACCAGGCCGATAAAATCGGCATCGCTGCCCAGTAGTGTCTCGATGCGCATGTTCGGTGCCGGCAGGCCGACTTCCTGGTAGATGCGATAAAGCGCGGGTCCCATCTCGGGATTTACGCCGGACCGCAAGAATGTCTCATGGATCACCGCCAGCAGCTTCGACCAGAGCGGCGGCCGGGTGTTGGAAGCCAGGAATTGAACCCAGGTTGGCTCCTGGAACACGACCACGCCGCCGGGACGAACCAGTCGCGACACGGAGCGCAGGACGGAAGCGGGATCGGGAAGGAACATTAAAATGAAACGGCCGACGGCCGCATCGAAGAGTTGGTCGCTGACGATTTGGTTCACATCGTTTTGCGTGAACTCCACGTTGTGCAATCCTGCCGCCGCGGCCCGATCCCTGGCGCGCGCTATGGAATTCGCGTCGCGTTCGATGCCCACAACTTTGCCGGTGGGGCCTACGATGCGAGCCAGCAGCATCGATACGTCCCCCAGGCCAGAGCCGAGATCGAGCACCAGCTGACCGGGACTGATACCGACCTCCCGGAATAGCCGCTCTGTGACCGGAGCAATCCGGTTCGCTTGCCGGATCAAGCGGTCATGTTCGTTGGCGGTGTAGCCGAGCGCGTATTCGTTAGTGGAGTTGCTCTCTAGGTCTGCTACTGGATGTGATTGCATATTTTCCTTTCAAATTGCCGCCATTGTTCAGTTTTCATTCGACGTTTGCCTCGGGGACAACCTTTCACACTCGACGGCTCTATCATGCGGGTTCCGCCGCAACTCCCCCAAGAGCGGGAGTAGTCTTGCTCGGGCCCCACTGTACCGGTTCGATCCGCCCGACGACAAAGGCCCAGCTCAGCACGCCAATTACGCAAAAGCCTGCTGCGACGACAAAGGCCCAAACGAAGTGGCCGGTCCGGTCTAGGACGAGACCCGTAACCGCGGACGCCATTGCGCCGGAGGCATTTCCGAAGGCGCACTGCATCCCCGTCCATCGCCCCGACGCTCGCGGCCCCGCCAGCCTTTGCGTGATTGGCCACATGTTGGCATTGCTCAAGCCAAACGAAACGCCCACCAGCATCAGGAGGGCCACGGACAGAACCGGACCGACGAGAGAACTTGCCACCAGAGCAGCGCCCGCTCCCAGCAAGCCTGTAATCATGAGAGTCTTGTGCACGGCCGTTGGACTGCGCCCGGCAGCGATCCACCGGTCCACCAGGCGGCCGCAGGCGGTCGAGCACAGCGCCTGAACCAGGAACATCGCTCCGCCAATCTTCGCCATGGAGTCCATCGAAAAGTGACGCTCGCGCACCAGGTAGAACGGCAACCAGGCGATCACTAGATAGAGCGAATAGGCGTTAGAAAACAGGCCAACAAACGATCCCCACGCCGAGCGCTGCCGCAGAATGTCGAGAGTTCCGGGTTCCGGGTCTGTCAGGCTGGGCTGATCCAAGCCCGGCCCGCGCGGCATCCACCGCCACCACAGTGGCAGCCAAAGAAGGCTGACCAATCCGAGCACAATGAAAAACGGCCGCCAGCCAAAGCGCGACATCAACGTTCCGCCCAAAAGCATGCCGAAAGCCGGCCCACACGCCAGGCCCGACGAAATCGCAGCATTGGCAAACCCGCGCTGACTCTCGGGAATGTACTTCGAGAAGATCTTCGAATAAGAAGGATAGGCCACCGATTCGCCGATCCCGAGCACAACCCGCACCAGCAGCAGCGCGGTGAATCCGTGGACCAGACCAGTCACGCTGGTTGCAGCGGACCACAGAAAGAATCCGGCGGCCATGATCCAACCCACATGAAATCGATCCACCAGCCAGCCGGAAAGAATCTGAAACAGGCCATAGGTCCAGAAGAAAGACGAGAGCAGGACGCCTAGCTGAGCGCCCGAAAGCCCGAGTTCATCCTTCAAAATCGGCGCGGCAATCGAAAGATTTCCGCGATCGATGTAGTTGATGAAAACGGAAAACGTCAGCAGGCCGAGGACAATGGCCAGAGATCCAGAAAGTTTTTTGTCGACTGGTGCTTCGGCCTGTCTCACAGAGGATCCTCAGGTCGAAAAGCAGACACGGCTGGTGGTGCCGTGCCTGCTTCTCGCGTGGGTGGCTACTTGGTAATCACTTCTTTCACGCTGGACGACGTGCTCTTGATGAATGACGGACTGCCCGCATAGAGCGCTTTTATCGAGTGGGTACCTACGGCCAGGGTCGAGGTCTGGAACGTGGCTTGCCCCGAGCTGATCGTGGCAGTGCCGAGCGTCTTAGCCCCATCTTTGAAGGTCACCGTGCCGGTCGGGGACCCGGAATACTGCGGCGTCACGGTAGCGGTCAGGGTTACGACCAGTCCTTTCTTCGCCGGGTTCGGTGCCACTTGCAGCGTAGTCTTCGTGGTGGCGAGTACGACCTTGTGCGTGAGTGCGGCGGACGTGCTGGCCTGGAAGTCCGTGGTGGCAATGTATTGCGCCGTCAGTGCGTGGCTTCCGACAGCCAGAGCCGACGTATTCATGCTGGCAACGCCGCTTGCGCTGACCGTACGGGCACCCAGCATGTTCGGACCGTCGCTGAATTGTACCGATCCGGTGAAGACTGCACCAGCCGGAGAAGTGACGGTGGCGGTAAGGGTCACCGGCTGTCCGTAGGCAGAGGGATTGGGGGCGGTGCCGAGCGTGGTCGCGGTCGAAGCCGGATTCACCGTCTCCAGCAGTACCGGCGAAGTGCTGACAGCGTAGGTTGAGTCGCCCGAGTATGTCGCCGTGATGGTGTGTACCACCGCAGCCAGCCCCGGCACCGTGAGGGAAGCGACACCGCCGCTGATGGCGACGGGCGGGCCCAGCGGATTCGGACCGTCATAGAAGATGACGACTCCGGTGAGGGTGCCGGCGACTTGCGAGGTTGTCTGCGAAGTGAACGTCACGCTCTGGCCGTAAACTGCGGGATTGAGTGACGAACTGAGGACCGTCGACGTTGCATTGGGCGGAGTGACAATTGCCACTGACGATTGCACCACGCCGTTGTATTTGGCCAGGACCTGGATCGTGTTGAGAGAACCTACAAAGGGTGTGGTCACGACGATGCCGGCATTGGAGTACCCGGCGGAGATGGTTACAGTCGCCGGCACCGGAAAGACACTTGGGTCGGAACTCGACAACTCAATCGTGGTATCGATCGGAGCCGGCCGGTCGAGCCAGATCACGTAGTCGACGGCTTTCTTGCCGACGAATTTCGAAGGATTGATGGACGAGCCCGAAAGAACGGAATCCGGAGCCACCAAACGATCCCAGAAACCGCGGCCATAGGTTCCGATATGGAGCAGCGGTGGAGTCGAATAGTCATAGTTCAACTGCAGCTCGGCGACACTGACAACCGCCGGGAGGCCGTCGGCATACTGGTACCAGTTCACGCCTCCGTTGTCGCTGCGATAAACGCCCACGCTGGTGGTAAGAAACAGATTGCTCTGATCCCCCGGGTTGGCGACGAGCTGCCAGAAGGCAACTCCCGGCGTAGGTAGCAGTTTTCAGGATAAGTCTCCAGTCACATCGGTCCATGTCTGTCCCCGGTCGTTGCTGAGAAAAGCTACGTTGGGAAAGGAGGTGGCTGAAACGTAAGTGACGGTATTCGGACGAAGATTGGAGCGGTCGGCGGACACGCGGCCATCGGTGCGTATCGCGCGATTCGGCGGCGTGCGATCCTCATAAGTCATCGACCCAAGCGCCCCGTCACTATAGCTGTCCATGACATACAGTGCCCCTGAAGACTTAGGGACCGTGTAGAACACATAAGCGTTCGGATCGTTGGAAGCGTCCATCATGAAAGGCGAAGCCGGCAGTGGGGCGGAATTGCTGTTGGCCAGAGACCAGTCGCAGTTGGGATCGACCGGTTTGTACCACAACCACGGACCGGCGACGGTGTAGATATAAGGCGTGAAGGCGGTATTTGGCGTCTGATCGATCATCGTGGTAGCGAAGAAATTCACACTTAAACAGTCGCCGTCCTCGCTGGTCTGACCGGACCGAGGTTTTGTACCAAGTGGAATGTTAGTGTAACGCCTCTTTCGACATTTGTCCGTAGTCGCCGGGGGTGTGGAGATGTGGGAAACGTTCTTTGTTTTCCACATCTCCATACCCCGGTTGCTTCGGCGAGAAAGCTTGCGGTGCTGGCGGTTTGTAGCCCAGAGCCGAGTGCGGCCGCTCCGTGTTGTATTCCACGCGCCACCTTTCCGTCAGAATCTGTGCCTCCTTCAGCGAGTAAAAGATTTCTCCGTTCAAGAACTCATCCCGCAGCTTTCCGTTGAAACTCTCACAGTATCCGTTCTCCCACGGACTCCCAGGTTCGATATACAACGTCGTCGTGCCCAGCTTGCCCAGCCATTTCCGCAACTCGTTGGCAATGAACTCTGGCCCATTGTCGGAACGAATGTGTTCCGGGATCCCGCGCACCAACATCACGTCCGCCAACACCTCAATCACCTGCAAACTCCCCAAACGTCGCGCCACCCGCAAAGCCAGGCACTCCCGCGTATACTCGTCGATCACAACCAGAACGCGCAGCGCTCGCCCATCGTGCGTCATCGCCTTCACGAAATCGTAGCTCCACACGTGATTCGCCCGCTCCGGGCGGAGTCGTACGCACGAACCATCTCCCAGCCACAGCCGCCCTCGCGCCTTCTGTTTCTGCGGTACTTTCAGCCCTTCGCGTCGCCAGATCCGCTGCACTCGATCCTTTCCCACCGGCCACCCCGCGCTCTGCAACAGCGCCGTGATGCGCCGATACCCGTACCGTCCATACTTCGCGGCCAGGGCCAGGATTGCCTGCGTCAGCTGATCTTCGTCCGTACGCCGCAGCGGCAGATAGCGTTGCGTTCCTCGCCATTGCCTGACTACACGGCACGCCCGCCGTTCACTCACTTCGTACTGCTCGCGGGCATGCTCCACGGCGCACCGACGTCGCTCCGGGCTTAGAAGTTTCCCTCCGCAATATCCTTCAGGATCTGTTTGTCCAGCGACAACTCCGCCACCAGCCGTTTCAACTTGCCGTTCTCTTTTTCCAGTTCTTTGAGTCGCTTCGCCTGGTCCATCTTCAAACCGCCGTATTCCTTGCGCCAGCGGTAGAACGTCTGCACTGTGATCGTCGCTTCTTTGCAGGCTTGTGGAGTGGTTTTTCCGTTCGCGATGCCGACTTCAATCTGCCTCAGCATCGTCACGATCTGCTCTGGCTTGTACCTCTGGATGGGCATGACCCGATTTTCCTCCAAGTGGATTCTCTCTCATTCCACCTGGTACAAATTT
>JAYUJG010000278.1:0-4887 GCA_043765355.1 Acidobacteriaceae bacterium
TTCGGCGCGGGGCAGCATGGGAGCGTGGCTTTCGGTGATTGCGCGGAACCGCTCGATTGATGCATTGCGCAAGCGCAAGCCGGAGACGGACATTGAAGACGTCGTTCTGTCAGTGGAAACGGACTTTGCCGACAATGCCGACCGCGGACGGGCTTTAGTGAAAATTCGCGAGGCAATGGGGAAGATGGCGGGGCCGCAAAAATTGGCGCTGGAGATGGCGTTTTTCGAGGGATTGACGCATACGGAAATTGCGGAGAAAACCGGAGAACCGCTGGGTACCATCAAGACAAGGATTCGCGCGGGACTGTTGACGCTGCGGGCGGCGGTGAGCCCGTGATGGAAATTGGATTTGCCCAGGTTAGCGCGCGTTGCGCGCGAACCTGGGGCACCGAAGCATAGTTAGCTTCAAAACAATGGCTGCACACGAACAATTCGTTGACGACCTAGCGCTCTACGCGCTCGACGCCCTCGACGGCGCGCAGAAAGCCGCCGTAGAGGAGCATGTGGAGACTTGCGCCGCCTGCCGCCGCGAGCTGGAAAGCTTGCGCGGGGATATGGCGCTGCTCACGCTCTCAGCGTCGGGGCCGCATCCTCCGCAGCGCTCACGCGACCGGCTGATGTCGGCGATTGCGGCGGAGCGGCCTGGGGCCGCGCCGATGCAGACGACTGCGAGTTCGGGCGGGTGGTTTGGACGGTTAGGGTGGATGGCCGCTGCTGTTGTGTTGTTTGCTGGCGCGCTGCTGATGAACGAAGCGCGCGAAAAGAACGCTGCGCTCCAGCGGGAACTTGCCGGACTGCAAACGAACACTGCGGCTCAGGATGCTGAACTCCAACGCGTGCGCGACGAGTTCGCGGCGTTTAGCGGACCGAATGCTCAACGGGTAACGCTGGTGCTCGCGAAGGATCATCCGCAACCGCAGGGTAAGGCGATCTACGTCGAGTCCAGCGGCAGGCTCTTGTTCATCGCCAGCAATCTTCCCGCTTTGCCGGAAGACCGAGCGTATGAATTGTGGCTCCTCCCCAGCATTGGCAATCCCGTGCCTGCGGGAGTGTTCCGTCCGGATGGCAAGGGCAGCGGCGTGGTGGTGAATCCGCCGCTGAATGCGGGCGTTTCGGCGAAGGGGTTTGCGATTACGATTGAGCCGAAAGAGGGGTCTGCCGCGCCGACGACTAAGCCGATGATGGTGGGGTTGGTCGGGTAGTCGGCTTGCTAGTTGGGCGTTTGAAGCTAGAAGATCCAGCCGCCGCCGACCACAACGTCACCGTCATAAAAAACAGCAGCTTGCCCGGGGGTGATCGCCCGCTGCGCCGCGTCAAACGTCGCCGTGACCTCACCTTCGGCGGTGGCTTCCAGCGACGCCATGGCTGGCTCGTGGCGGTGGCGAATCTTCACGCTGACGCGCATTGGCTCGGTGAGGGACTCGATGGAAATCCAGTTCAGGTCGCGCGCGCGCAGCGTCTTCGAATACAGGAGTTCGTCGGGGCCTAGGACAACTTCGTTGGATCCCGCCTGGGTCGCGGGCTTGATCTGGATCACGTACAGCGGCGAACCGGTAGCCACGCCAAGACCCTTGCGCTGGCCAACCGTGAAGTTATGAATGCCGGTGTGCTCGCCGATGATTTCGCCGGTCGTCGATACCAGTTCGCCAGAGGAATCGGGCAGAGGCTCGCCCTGCTCCTCGAGATAGGCTTCGATGAAGCGCTTGTAGTCGCCGCCGGGAACGAAGCAGATTTCCTGCGACTCGGGCTTTTCGGCGGAAGCGAGACCGTGCTGGCGCGCGACTTGCCTCACCTCGGCCTTTGTCATGCCGCCAAGGGGAAACAGCGTGCGGCTTAACTGTTCCTGCGTCAAACCGAAGAGGAAATACGTCTGATCTTTGGCGCAATCGACGGGGCGCTGCAACAGCCAGCGGCCCATATCTTCTGAATACGAAACGCGGGCGTAATGGCCGGTGGCGATCTTCTCCGCGCCAATCTGCCGCGCCATGACCAGAAATTCGTCAAACTTGAGAAAGTTATTGCACAGGCTGCACGGGATCGGCGTGCGTCCAGCGAGATACTCGCTGACAAACGGCTTTACCACGTCGCGCTCGAAGCGGGCTTCGTGATTCACCACGTAGTAGGGAATCCCAAGGGTCTCGGCGACGCGGCGCGCGTCGTATACGTCGTCGATGGAGCAGCAACGTCCCTGCACGGACTCCGGCATTCCCGCGTGCCCCGAGAGGCGGCGCTGGTTCCAGAGCTGCATGGTGAGGCCGACGATGCTGTGCCCTTCCGCGCGCAGCATGGCCGCGACGGCAGAGGAATCTACTCCTCCGGACATGGCAACGGCAATGGCAGGTGTGGTCATATGTTTTCCCAGCGCTCAGCTGACGGCCAGAACCCTCTTCTTCCAGATTGGCGACAATTCCCGCAGCCGCGCCACTGTCTCGGGCACGATGCTGATGGCAAAGTCTACTTCCTCTGCGGTATTCTGTTTTCCTAAGCTGAAACGAATGCTGGCTCGCGCCCGATCCGCGGGCAGGTTCATCGCCGTCAACACATGCGAAGGCTCGGTCGCTCCCGACGAGCATGCAGCTCCGGTCGAGACGGCCAGGCCTTTCAGATCCAGCGCAATAATCAGAGCTTCGCCTTCAATATGATCGAAATAGATATTGGTGGTGTTCGGCACCCGCGGAGCAGCCCCGCTGTTCACTCCGGCAGCCTCCGTTGCTCCGAGAACCGCGGACTCCAGGCGATCCCGGAGAGCGCCCATCCGGGCAACTTCACCGTTCGTCAGTCCAGCGAACGCCAGCTCGGCTGCTTTTCCCAAACCCACAATCCCAGCCACGTTTTCCGTGCCCGCCCGGCGCTGCCGCTCGTGCCTCCCGCCGTATAGCAAAGGCCGCAACCGCGTTCCCTTGCGCACATAGAGGGCGCCCACGCCCTGCGGCGCGTGCAGCTTGTGTCCGGAAATGGAAAGCAGATGACAACCGATGCGGTTCACATCCAGCGGAATCTTCCCCGCCGCCTGCACTGCGTCTGTATGGAAGGCAACGCCGGCATCGGCGGCAATCTTGCCGATCGCTTCCACCGGTTGCACGACCCCGGTCTCGTTGTTCGCCAGCATCACGGAAATCAGTTTCGTATTGGGTTGCAGCACCCGCCGGATATCATCCGGATCGACAAGTCCCTCGCCATTCACCGGCACAAACGTGACAGCGCAACCCATCTCTTCCAACCGGTGGGCGGAGAACAGAACCGCGTGATGCTCGATGGTCGAGGTAATCACGTGGTCGCCGCTCGCGATCACTCCAAACATCGCCAGGTTGTCGGACTCCGTGCCTCCACTCGTGAACACAACCTCCGAAGCCCGGCATCCGAACAACTTGGCTACAGACTCCCGCGCCTGCTCGACCGCCGACCGCGTTTCCTGCCCGTGATGATGAATCGACGAAGCATTGCCGAAGCGCTCGGAAAAATAGGGCTCCATGGCCGCCCGAACCTCAGGTAGCAGCGGCGTGGTCGCGTTATTGTCGAAATACACTCGGCGCATAGCGGGGAGCGAGAACTGGCTCCAACTTAGATTGTACGGGGGGCTGCTGGGACAAGGAAAGCCGCGCGGAAACGTCCCGCAAGCGCTGCGGGAATGCCGGAGGCGAGGAATCCGTCTGGGACTAACTCTTACCCAAACAGCTCTTCGACGCTTCGTACCGCGTCCCCTGTCAGTTCCACGTCGGCGCTGGCCAAATCCTCCCGCATATGATCGGCATTCGCGGTGCCGGTAAGCGGCAACATCCCCACCGCCCGCGCAAACGCGAAGACGACTTGCGCCACCGTGGCAGGCGTCCGCGCCGCTAACCGGGTAACCAGCGGATGCCGTAGCACATCCTGATTCGCGGTCAGCAACGAGAATCCCTGATACACAATGCCTCGCTCTCGGCAAAAGGCACGTATCTCGCGATCCCAACCCAGTCGCGCATAGCAGCGGTTCTGCACGAATGCCGGAGGTTCCGAGTCAACCGCTGTCATCTGCTCCAAATGCCGTAACGAAACATTGCTCACTCCCAGAACCCGAGTTCTCCCAGCGTCGCGTTCCTTCTTCATCGCTCCCCAAACCTCGGCGTCGACTTCCGTCCAGTCATGGCCAGACGATGGCCCATGCAGCACGTAGCTATCGACGTAATCGGTTCCCAGATGTTCCAGCGAACTTGCCATCGACTGGGCCACTTGAGTCGAAAAACTAGCTGCCGGATCGTAAGGCAGCCGATGATCCTGCCCTCCGCGATAAGTAAACTTCGTTTGCAGAAAAAGATCCGCCCTCGTAGCCACCCCCGCCCGATAAGCCGCCGCTAGCCCTTCACCAACTCCAGCCTCGAAGTAGTGCCGCCGCTGGTTGGCCGTATCAATTCCTCGAAACCCCATTCGTAGAGCAAGCTCGGTAAGCGCCGGAGTGCGGTCTTCCTTCCAGGCGGTGCCGTAGAGGAAGGGTGGAATGAGGAAAGATTGATTGGTGGGCATCCGGTTATTCTAGCCGGGGGGGAAGTCATCCACCGAGCGAGTCAGACATTGCCCCGCGTCGATCTCTTAGATTCCCTTTTGAATTTCAATTTTCGCGCCAGTGACAGCTGCTCGCGGAAAACAGCACTGTCCTCTGCGTCGTCGAGGACATCCACGGAAGATGCATACACGGTCGCAGATCCTCGACGGGTAAGCTCGTGGGCTCCTTTTCTACATTTCAACCATTTTGTAAAGCCCCGTCGTCGTATATCCCGAGACTGCACGTCTTCTCGAACCACAAAGAAGCGATAAGACCACACCGAAATCCAAAACCCCGAAGCGAGTCCAGGAAAACTGCTCACGTCCTCTATGTAGACGCTCATAGGCCACGGCGGAACCTCAGTCGTT
>JAYUJG010000279.1:0-6272 GCA_043765355.1 Acidobacteriaceae bacterium
CGTCCTGCAGAAGGCGCTTGTAAGTTGGTGAGTCGATCCCGTTCAAAAAATAACGCAGCTCCGGGTCGAGCCCGAACACGTCGATGTAAGCCTGCGCCAGGATCGGCTGATAGGCGTAAAGAGAAGGAAAGGCCTGCAACTCGACGAGCTTCGGTTGCAATTCGCCCGCCGCGTCTCGCACCAGCCCGAAGTCCACCTGAATGAACATCGGATGCGGCGATTCATTTGGGACGCGAAATTCGGCTGGAATCGAGGCTTCCGAGCGCGCGCGATATTCGGGACTGTCGACTAGTTGCCTGATAAGCGCCTTGCCGTCTTCCCCCATGCGCGCGACCAGCGCTTGCGGAAAGAAGCAGGGCGTCTCGCACAACGCGAAAGGAACTTCCATCCCGCAGCGCGAAGTCATCTCGCGACGCATACGCTCATATTTGTCGGGAGTGAATCGCGAATTGAAGTCTTGGCGGTAGGAGGGGATCATGGTTTCATCAGCTCAGATATCGCGATCTTGCAATGGTGACTTTATCCATGACCAGTAGTTCATAAGCTTAAGCGAGTGTTCGTCAAACTCCGCGTTGTAATGGTGAACATGTGGATCAGGAAAGGAAACATCATCAGCCTGCTTGAGGCCATTCGTCAGCAGGATCGATTCAAAGCCTTCGAGAGGGCCATAAGCATAAATGACATTGTGTCGGTCGTAGACCAGCAAGGCTGACTTGTCAAGGTAGCCGAATTTGTATGCTGGAATCAAAATGTTAGGGGAAAAGCAGACGAAGTCAGCGCAAATCCAATATTGGTTTAGGGCGTACTCTCTTGTTTATTCTAGCTAAGGTTTTCTCGGCGCACTCTGCGTCACGGCAATGAAAACTTCCTACGCCTCTATCAAAAACTCGCCGCCTCGCATAATTTGCCGTCCATCCACCCAGATGTCGAAATTCCGTCCAACGACATCGATGTGTGTGCCCGAAAACCACTCCGCGCCGGTATGCGCACCATAGGGGTTCCCGAATGCTATGTGGATTCCCGGATATTTTTCGTCCTGCAAGATTTCGCCAATCACGTCTTTTAGTTCGATGTTGGTTCCGATGGCAAACTCGCCGACCCGATTGCTGTTTTCATCTTTGTGGGTGTAGGCCCAAAAATCGTCTTTCAATTCTTTGTTCGAGGAATGTGCTTCAAGCAGGCGGTTGCCCTTGACATGAATCGTCAGCGGAGTTGCTTTCAGATCGCCAAACTTTGCGCACAAATAATCGCCGACCACGCCATCAATCACGAAAATTCCATTTACCTCGCCCGGTGTCGTAAAGACTTCACCGCCGGGCAGGTTCCCCCACTTTTCTGGACTGATCATTCCGCTCGTCTTCACCCAACGATAATTCGGATTTAGGTCCGCCGTCAGGTCAGTGCCGGCGGGAGTCTTCGCCTGAATCCGTTTTGCCTTGCTGACGATATCCAACACTTTTACGCTAAGGCGGTCGACCTTAGCGAAGTCGGCACGCATGCCTTCCATCATGATCCGCTTATTGATGTTGACCATGTGGGCGTGGCGGATTTTCTTCCGGTTCACGATGTCCGTCATCTGCATGCGCGATTTCAACTCGTTAGTCTGCGCCTGCACGGCAAAAATGCTGACCTGGCTTGTCTCCAGATCGTCGGCAATCGCCAGCGGCAAGTCGGTCAGCGGACGCGTCGCCACATCTTCCAGCACCCATGTCTGATAGCGGCAGCCCACTTCTTCCAGTTCGCGAACGATCGAAGCGGCGATCTCCAGACTCACTTCATCGGTGATGACCGTGACTTTTTCTGAAGGCTGCACGCGCAGGCACACACGCACCGCATTCCGCGCGCCAAGCGTAAGCTCCGGATCGAAAGCCATCTGATTCAGTTGTCGGTTGGATGGTTGCGCAGTGTTGATAAAAGTATTCATTAATATCGTCATCAAGCTGTCGTCGTCAAGACTCCCTAAACCGCTCGGGCGGTGGGCAAGGAATTCGCCTCCGCCTCGTCTTCGCCCACGCCGACTTCAGTCTCCTGAATGATGTAATCCATCACGGCCTTCATGTCGCCGGTCTTTTTATAGACGTCTAACTGCCGGTCCGCGCCCGTGCCCATCTTCATAATCTCGCGGATGTACTCCACCTCCGCACGGCAGTCGAGTTCGTCGAGTACGTCATCGACAAAGGTCAGATACTCTTCGATCAAGTCGCGCTCCGGAACCTCCATCTGCTTGCCAAAATCGATCAGCTTGCCGTTGATGCCATAGCGCGCCGCGCGCCATTTGTTCTCCATCAGCAGCGACTTTCGATACAAACGGAAGCCTTGATTCTGCGAATAGAGCTTATACAACTTCGCCACCGTCGCCTGGATTAACGCGGCCAGCGCAATCGTTTCGTCCACCCGCATCGGAATGTCGCACACGCGGAACTCCAGCGTGTTGAAAAATGGATGGGGCCGGATGTCCCACCAGATTTTCTTAGCGTTGTCGATCGAGTTCGTCTTGACCAGCAGCTTGACGTAATTTTCGTACTCGCCCCAGCTCGGAAAATAGTCCGGCAGATTGGTCCGCGGAAATTTGTCGAAAACTTTGCAGCGGTAGGATTTCAGACCGGTATCCATCCCCAGCCAAAAAGGAGAATTCGCGGACAGAGCGAGCAGGTGCGGCACAAAATAGCGCGCATGATTCATCAGGTGGATCAGGGTCTCGCGATCCTCGATGCCCACATGCACATGCAGTCCGAAAATCAGGTTGGCGCGGGCCACTAACTGCATGTCCTGCACAATATTCTTATAGCGCTCGTCAGGATTGACTTCCTGCAATCGCCAATCGGCAAATGGGTGCGTCGCCGCCGAAGCCAGACGCAGTCCGTTTTCACGCGACAAGCGGATCATGTCGCGGCGCAGTTTTTTCAGCTCCTGATTCGCTTCCTTTATATTGGCGCAGACCGATGTGCCAACCTCGACCACCGATTGGTGCATCTCCGCCTTGACCCGTTCCTGCAGGATCAGTTTGCCCTTTTCGATGATCTCGGCGTGGATGTGCGACCGCAGATCGCGAGTTTCCGGATCGACTGTTTGATACTCCTCTTCGATTCCCAGCGTGAATGTAGGCTTCATGCGCGGTATCCAGCGCTGCCAGGCAGGAAGAGGCTCTGGCAGAGTTCAATAAGTATACCAACGTGGGCCTGGTGTTGTGTGGTGACGGGGCTTTGCCCCGTCCTGCGGGGCAGAGCCCCGCCACCACACGTACAACTTCTACGCCTTTTTCCGCGCTTTCGGCGTTCTTAGATCCACCCACTTCGGCCCGCTCAAGAAACTAGCCCATCGCATTTCTTCATACGGCTTCTCGTCGCTCAATGCTTTCTTCACGGCCATCTCCGCGACCGCGTCAATCACCCACTCAAAATTCTCCTGCCCCACCGATGTCACCTCGGCATCGGGAGCGGGATTCATGAAGTCGATCGCATACGGCACTCCACCTTCCACCGCAAATTCAACCGTGTTCAGGTCGTAGCCGAGCGCGCGACACAAAGCCAGAGCGTCTTTCTCGATGCGCTCTTTCAACTTCGTCCCCGGCTGCGGATTCCCCTTCACATAGCGCTCGTGATGCGGAGCCTTCGGGTCGTATTTCATGAGGTGCACTTTTTCCTGCCCCACCACATAGCAGCGGTAATAATCTTCAAACTCGACGCCATGCTGCAGCGTCATGCACAGGTCGCCGGTCCGGTTGTAGTTGTGAAAAAAATCTTCGGGCGAATCCACCTTATATACATGTTTCCAGCCGCCGCCCGCGTAAGGCTTCAAGAACGCCGGAAATCCAACATATGCAAATATTTCTTCCCAATTCAGCGGATACATCAGATTGCGCATCGACTTGTCGGTCGTGTCGGGTGGATGTTTCTGATGCGGCAAAATCACCGTGGGCGGAATCGCCACGCCCATCTTGTGCGCCATCGCATAGTTAAAAAACTTGTCGTCCGCCGTCCACCAGAACGGATTGTTGATCACAATCGTGCCGTGCAGCATCGCGTTCTTCAGATAGGCGCGATAAAAAGGAATGTCCTGCGAAATCCGGTCGATGATGACGTCATACTTCTTGGGCTCATCCATGCGGATGCCGCCGATATTGACGAATTCTGCGGTAACGCCCGCGGCCATCGAGTTAATTTTTTCCACCAAAGCCGGAGGAAAAGTGTTCTCCATCCCAAAAAGAATCCCGATTTTCTTCACAATGCCTCTCCTTAACAATGTCGTCTACAACGGAGCCAATGGCGGGACGGCGGCGCTACTAAAAATACTTTAGCGCCATGCGCTGCCAAAGCGGCCAGTCGTGCTTGCTGTTGTCTCCGTAAATATCCAGCCAATGCGGAATCCCCTTCCCATGCAGGACGGCCGACATCTTCACATTCGCGTCCAGACACATATCCCAGTCCGAGCTCCCGAGCACGATCTTCATCTGCTGGTACCGGCTCAGGAACCAGCCGTCGCCCGAGTTCGTCAGATAGTCCGGAGGACTGTTGAAATAGACATTGTCGTCGTAATAGCCGTCGAGAAAGCTCTTGATCTCGAACGATCCGCTCATGGTGACGCACGCCTTGACCACGTCCGGATGCCGCATGGAAAAGTTCAGCGCGTGATAGCCGCCGAAACTGCATCCGGTCACCGCAATCTGCAAAGCCCAGTTTCGATACTTCAAATAGGGCAGAAACTCGTTGAGCACGTAGTGTTCGTACTGCACATGGCGCCAGATTCTGGCTCCGGGATGGACGTTTTTGTTGTACCAACTTTCGCCATCGACGCCGTCGACGCAAAATATCTGGATCTCGCCTGCGTCCAGTTTTCCCGCCAGCGTGCGGATCATCCCCGCATCTTCATACTCAAAGAAACGTCCCATGGATGTCGGGAAAACGAGGATCGGTTGCCCCGCGTGTCCGTAGGTCAGCGACTCCATGTCACGGCCCAACTCCTGGCTATATTGTTTGTTATATTCGCGGTTCATGTGCGCGAGGATTGTAACCGAACTGGCGAACGTTCGGCACGTTAGGTTGGGCGAATTGTAAGCGCGTTCGTGTTCTCGAGACGGTGCGCGCGTGGTTTCCGCAGCCCTGCGGCCTAGTAACCGTCGGCTCCCGATCGCGGAGCGATTCCAAAATGCTTCAGTTTCGATTGCAGCGTCGTGCGCTTCAATCCCAGTCGCCCCGCCGCCCCGCCCAGCCCCCCAATCTGTCCATGGCTCTCTCGCAAGGCTCTTAAAATATGTTCGCGTTCGGTCGCTGCCAGCGTTTCCTCGGCATATTCTTCGTTCCGGTCGATCAGCTGCAGTTCGCCCAGCGGCGCCGCCAGCACCGAGCCTTGGGTCAGAATCACCGACCGCTCGATGAAGTTTTCCAGCTCCCGAACATTTCCGGGCCAATCCCACCCGATCAGCGCATCCATCGCTATCTTGGGGATGCTGGTGATCGCCTTCTTCATCCGCCGCGCGCATTTCTGCACAAAGTGCTCCACCAGCAGCGGGATGTCTTCGCGCCGTTCCCGCAACAGAGGCACGCGGATCGGAAAGACATTCAGCCGGTAATACAAATCGCTGCGGAACTCGTACTTGCGGACGAGGTCGCCCAGATCGCGATTGGTGGCAGCAATCAAACGAAAGTCCACTTTCAGCGTCTGCGTTCCGCCCAGGCGCTCGAATTCCTGATCCTGCAAAACTCGCAGCAACTTTGGCTGCAGCGCCAGCGAAATCTCTCCGATCTCGTCCAGAACAAGAGTGCCTTTGTCCGCCAGCTCAAGGCGTCCGATCTTCCTGCTTACCGCGCCGGTGAAAGCTCCCCTTTCGTTTCCGAACAGTTCACTCTCCAGTAGTCCGGACGGAATGGCGGCGCAATTCATTTTGATAAAACTGTTTCCGTTGCGCTGGCTCAACCGGTGAATCGCACGCGCCACCAGTTCCTTGCCGGTTCCTGTGTCGCCGAGCAAGAGTACGGTGGCGTCGCTCGACGCCACTTTCCCCACCTGTTCCATCACCGATCGCAAGGCCTTGCTCTGACCTACGATTTCCCCGAAGCCCAGCTCCGTGTCGATCTCCTGCCCCAGATACAGCTTCTCTTCGGTCAGCCTTTTCTTGGCTTCACGCAGCGCCTCGCTCGCCTCGCGGAGTTTGGTGACGTCTGTACTTGCTCCGGTGAGTCCAATCACCGCGCCCGCAGCATCCAGAACCGGCTCAATGGTGGTGTCGAAATAGTGTTTTCTGCCGCTGTAAGCGACGTGCGTTTCTTCTCGAA
>JAYUJG010000280.1:0-1749 GCA_043765355.1 Acidobacteriaceae bacterium
CAGTTGGCCATCGGCCGCAGCAACACGACGTTGTTCCTCACCAGTACCGGCGAGCCGTTCACGCCGAATCGCCTGACGCAAATGGTGCGCGAGCATGTGGATGCCGCGAACTTAGGAAAAAGCGGGTCGTGTCATCTGTTCCGCCACACCTGCGCGACGTTGATGCTGGAGAATGGCGCCGACATCCGCTACATCCAGGCGATGTTAGGCCATGCCGAATTATCCACCACGCAAATCTACACCCAGGTGTCGATCCGCAAGCTCAAAGAAATCCACACCGCCACGCACCCGGGGAAACTGCGCATAAGATCCTCAGCGCTATGTAACTTGGCCGCTCTTGCCTCAGATGAGTTACTCCCGCCCACGCGCTAGAATGCCCCCATGCGTCGCCTGTTACCCGTCCTGATCGCGCTCCTGGGGTTTACCCTGTTAGCCGCCTATCCGGCGTCGGCCGCGTCGCTGCACGCCGAAAAAGTCGCGTCGGGGTCTGCGACCAATCCTAACAACGTCGTCAGCACCGAGGCGCGGCTAAGTGAAGAAGCCGTCAGGGAAAATATCGCTCTCGGCTACGATGTCGCGTCAGACGATGCTGTTGCCGCAAGGGGTGGAGCGGGAGCGGTTAAGGAAGGCGCAGCTGTCTTTCGTGTCTTCGGCGGTGAAGCGAGAGGCCTAGGCAAATCATGGACTACGGTGAATCCCGGCGAGGTTGCCAACTTCCGTAGAGGAGCAGGTTTATTCCCGGGGAACACAGGGCAATTTGTCATAGAAGGCCGACTGACGAATACTGAAGGCGTCCTGCTTCGAGACGCGTTGCGGGGCCCGAGCGGGGTCGGCGGAGGGTTGCCAGAGTTGGTGATTCCGAACCCTGGAAGCCAGGTTTGCCTCATCTGCGTGTCCGGCGCGAATCCGCCATTCTGAGATGACGAAGCATCCAGATTTTTACCTGACGACGGCGGGAGAGTACGAGCCTCTCGCTGTTCCGCGTGCGTGCAGCCAGCGTGCTCGATTGCATGATGAGCTGCGTGACGACTACATGCTTGTTGATATCGAGCCACCGCTGCCCGGGCAGCGCTTCGGGCTGGGCAGATCAGATGTAACGTCGCTAGTGATCTCTTCTCGCCACCGAGGACAAACCCTGTATCCGATTTCGGAATGGCCTAGTCATGTGTACGTTGCTCGCGTCGTGGATAACAAAAGTCCGCCTGCGAGCGCGCTGTCCAAGGGGCAGTTAGAATTGATCGCCTGGGGAGCAGTCTTCAAGTCACTTCGAGAAGCATCAGACTACGCGGCAAGCATTGGCCGATGAATATGCCGGCGGCGACAGTGGCTCAAGAACTTCGGGTACATGAAATCCAATTTCTCGGAGAACAGGACGGTCCCCCTGAGCGCATGCTGAAGGAACGGCTCTCCGCGGTGTTTGTGTTCCACCGGTAGCTTAATCGTGCTTACCTGGCTATGGCCCGATATGCCGACGAGACTGGAATCGCGCTTTGTCTTAGCTGCACAGATGGTCCGAACCAGAAGCTTGCCGAAGTGGTCGGTGAGGACCAAGAGTCGGCACTTCGACGAGTCTGCCGTCCGTTCTACTCGGCGCCGGCACGCGGCTGACGCGCTGCGCAACTACAGTGAGGAGGGCCAGTGAATGTTCGCAAGCGCTCCAGCAACCACCGTCTTTTGTTGGGATTGATTTGAGCCGATAGTCCGGTCCATGCCCAGTGGCATGAAGGAGGTCGGATCGATGAGTCAGCA
>JAYUJG010000281.1:0-4455 GCA_043765355.1 Acidobacteriaceae bacterium
ATCATTCCCTACTCCGAAATCACTGCCTTCCAGCACGCGCGCATCTGGGCGTCTCTGGAGTCCGCCGGCAAAATGATTGGCTACTACGATCTGATCGTCGCCGCGACGGCCCTCGAACGCGGAAGCGCAGTCGCTACTTTCAACAAACGCCATTTTGCGCAGGTGCGCGGGCTGAAGCTCATCGAGCCGGAATAAATTGGAGCACACCTTGATAGATTCGATGATTCGGTCGACGTTCGCAAAGAAACCCACGTTACTCTCTTAAAGTTAAAGTGACCCCGGCGATGTTAGGCTCAAATATCCCCATGGTGACGGTTCAGTGATCGGCCGAGTTTTTAAAGCATTCCAATATCGTGATTTCCGCTTGATGTGGATTGGCGCCTGCACCTCGAGTATTGGTACATGGATGCAGATTGTGGCGCAGGGCTGGCTGATTTATCGGCTCAGTCATTCCGCATTTCTGCTGGCGCTCGATCAATTTCTAGGGGGAATTCCCATTTTTCTTTTCTCGCTGATTGGCGGAGTCATCGCCGATCGCGTGGAACGGCGGCGAATTCTGCTGGCTTCGCAGTATCTACAGATGGCGAGTGCTGCCGTGCTCACGATTCTCGTGACCACCGGCTTGGTTCACGTCTGGCACATTCTTTGCCTTTCGTTTGTTTCAGGATTGGCCCAGGCTTTTGGTGGACCGGCGTATCAGGCCCTGATTCCGACGCTGGTCGAAAAGGAGGACATGCCAAACGCCATCGCCTTGAACTCCATTCAGTTCAATGTGGCGGTCATGATTGGTCCGGCCCTTGCGGGGCAGGCGCTGGCTAAGCTCGGCGAAAAATGGTGCTTTGGCTTAAACGCGCTCTCGTTTCTCGCACCGATTCTGTCGCTCACGCTGATTACTTCGCGCTTCCTCCCGCAAAAAACGGGCGAGTCGATCTATAGCAGCTTGAAGCAAGGCATTCAGTTTGCCCGTAAACAGGGCTCGATGGAGGCCCTGATTGTGCTGGCTTTCTGCATGACCGCGCTGGCCATGCCGATGCGCACCTATATTCCAGTTTTCGTGAAAGACATCTTTCATCGTGGCCCAGAAACCTACGGCAATCTGCTGGCGCTCATGGGGTTGGGATCGATCTTCGGTTCACTGGGCATCGCGTCCCTGGGAAACGTCAAGAGAAAAGGGCGCATCGCGCTGGGAGCGCTCATTTGCCTCGGCGCAACGATTTCCGGATTCGCGCTCTCGAAATCGATTTCGTTGAGTGGGGCTCTGCTGGTGATGGCGGGAGCTTCGATGATGACGGTGTTCGCTACGGTGAATTCGCTGGTGCAATTGATCGCGACCAACGAAATGCGCGGGCGAGTGATGAGCGCGTACAACTTTGCCTTTCGCGGAGGCATGCCGTTCGGAAATCTTTTGTCGGGCTGGCTGGTTCCTATATTTACAGCGCCAGTTGTGCTCGGTGTCAATGGACTGATCCTGGTGCTGGTCGCGCTGTATTTTCTGACCATCCAGCGGCGGGTGGCAGCACTATAAAGTCACCACTGCCCGCAGCTCCAGGGTCGGCGAATCATCCGTTGCCGAATTCATTTTCGAATCGCCGACAGGATCTCCAGCGGTTCGGGCCGATCGGTGTAGTCCTCGTTGGCGGAGGAGAAAAGAATCACGCCATCGCGATCACCGCTCGGGCCAATCACAAACGTCGCTGGAATGGGCAACTCCCAACTGGGATCGCCGTTTGCGAAAGGCAGGTTGACGAAGGTGCGGCTGTAGAGTGCCTGCTGTTCTTCAGGGACGCGGTACACAAGTCCAAAACGGCGAGCGAGTTGGTTGTGAGCATCGACCAACAGCGGGAAAGCAAGTTTGTGCTGGTCATGCATAAAGAAAGCCTGCTTCTCGGTCTGCGGAGAAACCGTGACCAGCGAGGCGCCGGCCGCCTTGATCTCGGCGGCGATCGAAGACATAGCCTCCATCTGCCCAACGCAAAACGGACACCAGCGCCCGCGGATGAACGAGAGCACGAGAAGTCCTTTGGCCAAGAGATCGGCGGATGCAACCAGCTTGCCGTTGTGGTCGGGGAGTTCGAACGATGGAGCCTTCGCGCCGACTCTGGAAACGTCAAGCGCATGAGCCGCAAGCCCTTGAGACTTAAGATCGGCGATGGTGCGGAGATGAACAGCCTGAACGTCAGCGGGAACGTACTTGGCAATGGCTTCTTTGCGCTCGGCAAATATTTCGCGCAGCGGCCGCAAGTCGCTTTGGGCCCCGGATTCCTGAAGAGAACGCCATTTCATGGTAGTTCGGTCGGCGGTCGGTAGTCGCTGGCAAGGCGTGACCGCCACATCGCGGCGACCAACGACGATCGACCAACGACCAGCTACATTCCCGGAAACTTCATCCCCGCCATGCGCCGCGCGAAGCTGGGCTTGCCCATCTGCTTAAACATTTTTCGCATTTGCACATATTGCCGCAGCAGATTGTTGACTTCCTGCACGCTCGTACCCGAGCCGCGGGCGATGCGCTTGCGGCGGCTGCCGTTGATGACTTCGTGATGATTGCGCTCGTGCCCCGTCATTGAATTGATGATGGCTTCGACGCGGTTGATCTGCTTCTCGTCAACTTTGTCGGCGGCTTTTTGCAGGCCCGAAAACGCGCCAACGCTGGGCAACATGCCAATCAGGCTTTGCAGCGATCCCATTTTGCGAACCTGCCGCAACTGGTCGCGAAAATCCTCCAGAGAAAACCCATCGCCGCTGAGGGCTTTGGTCGCCAGCTCGTTGGCTTTCTTTTTGTCGATCTGTGATTCGGCCTTTTCGATCAGCGAGAGAATGTCGCCCATGCCGAGAATTCGCGAGACGATGCGGTCGGGATGAAACGCTTCAAGGGCATCGTATTTTTCGCCGACGCCGATGAATTTGATGGGTTGCCCGGTGACTTGGCGGATGGAAAGCGCCGCGCCGCCGCGAGCGTCGCCGTCCATCTTCGTGAGCACGACGCCGGTCAGCGACAGCTTCTTGTGGAATTCGTCGGCCGAGTTGACCGCGTCCTGCCCAGTCATCGAATCGGCGACGAACAAAATTTCCTGCGGATTGAGCAACCGCTTGAGCGACTGCATCTCGTCCATGAGCTGGTCGTCGATGTGCAAACGGCCCGCGGTATCGACGATCAGCACGTCGCATCCGGAGTTGATGGCCTCGCGGCGCGCTTCTTTGGCCAACCGCTCGACGGTAGCGGTATTCGCCTCGCCGACTTCGCCTTCGTAAATGTTGGCCTTGATCGCCGCCGCAACAATCTTAAGTTGCTCGCGCGCCGCCGGACGATAGACGTCGACGGAAACAAGCAGCGGACGATGTCCGCCATTCTTGAGCCAGTTGGCGAGCTTGCCGGAGGTAGTCGTTTTGCCAGAGCCCTGAAGCCCAGCCATCAGCACGACGGTCGGAGGCTGCGAAGCGAATTTTAATTTGGCCGTGTCTTGACCGAGAGTAGCGACCAGTTCGTCGCGGACGATCTTGATGACCTGCTCTCCGGGCGATAACGCAGTCAATACTTCCTGACCAACGGCCTTGGCCTGGATGCGGTCGATGAGGTCTTTGACAACTTTGAAGTTGACGTCGGCTTCAAGCAGCGCCAAACGAATCTGTTTCAGCGCCTCGGAGATGTTCTCTTCCGTAAGGACGGCTTGTCCGCGGAGAGACTTAAAGGCGCGCTGGAGTTTTTCCTGGAGATTCTCGAACATAGCGTAGCAGCTATTTTAGCAGTCGCGGCGTAGGCAGGCGTCATCTGCGAACGAATGTTTAGACGTCAAGTTCGTCTGCCGGTGGTAGCTGATCGAAATTCTTGTCCGGCGAAAGGTCGAACGGGTACAGAGGAAACAATAGGTTATTTAGCACGACCTTCATATTCGGCCGTTGCTCCTCCTCAAGAGGAAATCCATTTTCCTCTACAGCCCGAAGCATATTGGAATTGCACTCCCTGAAGTCTGGATTTCTAAGCGGCGCGGTAGGATCGGGGTCTTCTATGACGTAGTTAATACCATTCCAAAAGTCAGCGATCAGGGTGAGTCTTGGATAAGCCAAGAGTTGCAGAATATAGAGAGCCTCAACGACTCGAATGGCACCAGACGGTACCACGTCGCCCCACAGCAGATCGGGCGGGTACGGAACGCTCCAGTGATGTGTGCCGTCCTCCTCTCGGACGTAGCTCACATAGAGTCTGGACTCACGACTTTCGATGAGCGAATTTCGCGCTATGTATTCTCCGTATTCTCCCTCTCGGTAAAATTCTTGGCGTTGGGAGTCAACGATGGTAATCACTTCACGCATGTCAGCTGGGCGGGTGTTGTAGTAATACGCGTAGATACTTTTGGCCAAGTGCTGGTTGAAATGTCTAAGCAGACTGTCACGTTCGTCACGTCGATTGTCGGGGCAACGAATGGCGTCCAGAAGAAGCAAGGCTTTGCCGGCCTC
>JAYUJG010000282.1:0-4255 GCA_043765355.1 Acidobacteriaceae bacterium
GAATCGACGAGCGGGCCGCCGGAATTTCCGGGATTCAACGCGGCATCGGTTTGGATGACATCCTCAATCAAGCGCCCGGAATAAGATCGCAGCGACCGGCCCAGAGCACTGACCACGCCCGCCGTCACAGTGGACTGGAAGCCATACGGATTTCCAATCGCAATCGCCTTCTGGAGCATAGCGTACTGGATTGGGCTGGATCTATCGACAGAGGACAGGTTGAGAGATGAACTATGTAACGATAAAGTTGTCTCTCCAGATTTCTTTCTTGGTCGGGCAGGAAGTAGTGCTATTCGGTGTTCGTTTCAGTAAAGCAGAATTGCGACCCAATATGTCCCGGTCGGATACGCCGCCTTGCGCGCATAGCACGATCCGACCGCAAATTGACGAACGCCAGGGTCGCGCAGCATTGGCAAGGCTGCTTGGGGCAATGTCTCCGGATGGCTCTGGGTGTAAGTAATCACTCTGCGATTCTCGAACGCGGTCGGCAGCAGGTGGGCGTTGGGATGGCTCTCACTTGCCAACGAACATGCCGCCTCGTCGAGTTTCGGCGGCGTCAGTTGGACTAGCTTTGGAAGCCCCGCCTGTTGGCGCATCTCGGCGATCGCGTCGCCGACCATGGTTCTCGTCTGCTGCGCGGAATACGACGTGACCTCATGCGCGAAATCCTGAACGACGTAGAGTTTGCCTTTGCTCCAGACGGCCGCGAAGCCGGCGGTGTTGAATCCACCATCGAGCAGGTTTTCGCGGTGAGGAGGCGAGTGCATCAGCGCGTCGTGCGCCGCCGAGGCGGAGGTCGAGTAGGCTACGTTTTCGCCGGCGCGGTCGATTCTTGGCGATTCACCTTCGAAGCTCACCTGAGCAATCCGCTCCAGTAGTCCGAGTTCACCGGTGAACTGATGCTCCAGCCGATCGTTCGCGATCATCAGGCGGGCGTGAGTTCGTGCCGCTTCGCGCAGACTCTCGTCCATTCGGAGCGGAGGCGCGCCCGCAAGTTCACGGCTCTTGTTCGCGCTTGCGAGCAGTTCGTTCTCGGCGGCGGAATTGTCGTCAGAGTTAAACGAGGTTCCAGCCGCCGAGCTCGAGTGGGGGTTGGGCTGATTGGTGCTGATTTCGCTGCTTGCAAGATTGCGCGAATCGCCTGCGGGTGGATCAGTTTGCGCAGTTGAGGACGCGACGCTCGCGATCAAAAGCGCGATAGAAATGGCCAGAATCCTGAGCATGACTTTGCGGTTGGCGTTCGGCGCCGGGAACGCCGCTGAAGTTCCGCTTTCCATCTGTCACGCTAGCCTCTAGAATTTACATCGGCCACTTACGATGGAGACCATACTGCTGGTTACCGTGCTCGTCGGAACCCTTGTCCTGCTTCGGTTCTCGGGGGTGTTGCTGCGCCGCGTTTCGGCCGCCTCGCAAGTAGATGTAAAAACAGAAGTTGCGGGCGAAATCGAAAGACTCGGTACGTCCCTTGGCCAGAAGTTCAGTGCCGCGACTGCCGATATGGCCAGTCGGCTGGAGCAGTTGGAGTTGTGCTGTGGATAGCCTTTCGATACCAGTCGCGCTTTTCGTTGCGGCCGCGCTCGCGAGCGTTTTAACGTGGTTGGTCTTGCGAACCAGATCCGCCGTACTCAGGGAGCAGGCATCGAGCCTAGGTCGGACACTAGCTGCGGCGCAAGAAGAACGGAAGGCTGCGAACACGAATAGCACAAACCTTAACGCTAAAGTTGCAGCACTGAATTCCACGTTGGAACAAGAACGCAAGACGAGTGAAGATAAACTTCAACTTCTAAATTCCGCGTCGTCGGACCTACGTCAGACCTTCCAAGCGCTGGCTGCTGACGCCTTAAGCAGCAACAGCAAATCCTTTCTCCATCTGGCGGAGACGAGTCTCAGTAAGTATCAGGCTCAGGCACAGGGAGATTTGGAAGCGCGTCAGAAGGCCGTGGAAGGTTTGGTATCGCCGATCAAAGACTCTTTAACTAAAGTTGACGAGCAAATCCAAGCCATCGAGAGGGGCCGAAGCGAAGCCTACGGTAGTCTTACTGCACAGGTTCAGTCCTTGATTTCCACGCAAGAGCAGCTGCGCGGCGAGACTGGAAATCTCGTGAAGGCTCTGCGCACTCCCACGGTCCGTGGCCGCTGGGGAGAGATCCAGTTGAAGCGGGTCGTCGAGATTGCAGGCATGCTGAGCTACTGCGATTTTGAGGAACAACCAACCGCTACTACTGCCGACGGACGTTTGCGTCCAGATCTAGTGGTGAAGCTGCCAGTGGGAAAAAATATCGTCGTTGACGCAAAGACGCCGCTGCAGGCATACCTGGATGCCGTGGAAACCACCGATGAAGAAGTCCGGAAAATAAAATTGCTCGAACACGCTCGGCAGGTCCGCGTGCACATGGCCAAGCTCGGCTCGAAATCTTATTTCGACCAGTTTCAGCCTGCCCCGGAATTCGTCGTTATGTTTCTACCCGGGGAATCCTTCTTCAGTGCTGCGCTCGAACAGGACTCGAGCCTGATCGAGTATGGAGTGCAGCAGGGTGTAATCCCTGCCTCCCCGACTACCCTCATTTCGCTCCTGAAGGCGGTTGCCTATGGATGGAATCAGGAGAAAATCGCTGAGAACGCGCAGCAGATCAGCGAACTCGGGAAAGAATTGTATGAGCGCTTGCGCATCTTCGCAACCCATCTCGATGCCGTCGGGAAGGGCTTGGACCGGGCGGTGGATTCTTACAACAGGGCAGTCGGTTCCTTAGAGAGCCGGGTTCTGGTTTCCGCTCGGCGATTCCCTGAGCTCGGGGCGGGGAGTGCAGTGGAGATGCCGGGGCCCGCCCAGATCGAGACCACTACCCGCACGCTAGCGCTGGTGTGGGCTGAGGAGGAAATACTCACGCCAGACGAGCGTCGCGAGGAAGACTCGATCCGATAGGATCGAGTCAATCAAATATATGCAACCAAAACAGCCGGCTATCGCTACCGACACCGCTCAGTGGTTTGCGGAACTGGACCGGGTTCGTGAAGAGCAGTTGCTCGGCAAGGGTAAGCAGCGGAACCAGTCGCTAACTCCGCGTCGCCAGATTTGTTAGTGCGAAGCCATCTCACAAGGAACCGAAGTGGTAGACTGCCGCCCTCGGGGGCGAAAGCCCGCATTTGTTGCGGCGCTGAGCGGCACGGCTGAAGCCGTGCCCCTCCCAAAACGATTTATGAGACGGCTTCGCAATATTAGCTGATACGAATGCGAGCATTGCGCTCATAGCTGAAAGCTCCGCACCGCTTCTCCCATCCCTTTCTCGTACGCGGCGATCAGCTTGTCGTGAGTGGCGTTGACCTGCTGGTCGATTTGCTTGCGGGTGGGATCTTCGTTGAACCAAGCCAGAGACTGTCGAACGCCCTCGGCGAACGTCGTTGTGGCGCAATAGCCCGGTACAAAGCTTTTGATCTTTGAATTGTCAAAGACCACGCTTACCGATTTGTCTCCGATCAATGTGCCTTGTTTTTCGGGGACGCAGGCGATGATGAAGTCCGACGGAATGTGCACAAGTTTCGGCTCGACGCCCACCGCGGTGCCGACGATGCGAAAGAGTTGGTCCCAGGTCATTACTTCATCTGACGTGATGTGAAAGGCGTGTCCCAGGGCTTGCTCGTGGCCCAGCAATCCGATCAGTCCTTTGGCGAAATCGGTGTTGTGAGTGATGACCCACAGCGATGTGCCGTCTCCGGGGACAATCATCTTTTGTCCGCGAATCATGCGGTCGACGGCGGTGTACGACTTTTGCCAACTGTTGAGCACCAGCGGAATCTGCGTGTGGCCATAGGTGAGCGATGGACGCACGATGGTGACCGGAAATCCCTCTTCGCGATAAGCCCGCATCAAGCGTTCCTCGCAGGCAATCTTGTTTCTTGAATAGTCCCAGTGCGGATTGGCAAGCGGGGTCGACTCAGTCATCAAGTAGTGCGTTTGCGGTTTCTGATAGGCACTCGTGGAGCTTATGAACACGAACTGGCGCGTGCGTCCGCGGAACAACTTCAAATCGCGTTCAATGTCGTCGGGAGTGAAAGCGATGAAATCAACGACGGCGTCGTAGGATTCGTGCTTGAGGGTTCCGGCGAGAGCGGGATCATTCACGTCTGCGATCAGAGTCTTGACGCCAAGCGGAAGCGCAGTTTCGCGCTGGCCGCGAATCAGCAAGGTAATATCCATGCCGCGTTTGGCGGCAAGCGCGGTGCATGCGGCGCTGATGATTCCGGTTCCACCGATGAA
>JAYUJG010000283.1:0-6414 GCA_043765355.1 Acidobacteriaceae bacterium
TGGGCTTGCCTCGAAAAAGTGGACACCAATTTAGGCGGCTTTGATGTCGTTTAGTTGTTGTTGTTTTTCGAACGCCACAGGGGAGAGATAACCCAGCGAGCTGTGGCGCCTCGTGGGGTTGTAGAACGTCTCGATATAGTCGAAGACGGCAAGCTCGGCGTGCCGACGGGTGGCGGGGATTGATTCGTCAAGCCCGGTGTCGGTCTTCAGGGTGCTCCAGAACGATTCCATGGCGGCGTTGTCATAGCAATTGCCGGCCCGGCTCATGCTGCGTTCGATGCCGGCCGCGGCCAAGGCCGCGAGATAGTCGGCATCGACATACTGGCGACCGCGGTCCGAGTGATGCAGGAGACCGGTGGGCGGTTGCCGACGTCGCAAGGCGTCGTGCAAGGCCGCCAGGACGAGACTGGTATGCAGCGTCGGGCCGCAGGCCCAACCGACAATGCGACGGCTCCAGAGATCGAGGATGGCGGCAAGGTACAGCCAGCCCTCGGCCGTGCGGAGATAAGTGATGTCGGTGAGCCAGCACTGGTTGGGTCCCGTCGGCGCCGACCGCTCGGCGATCAGGTTGGCGGCGACGGGTTGCGCGTGACGGCTATCCGTGGTGCGGGGCCGCCGCCGGTTTTTCTTCCGGCCGCGCAGGCCCTGGGCCTGCATCAGACGGGTACAGCGACGTCGGCTCGTGCGCGTGCCTTCCTCGCGCAGATCCTCGACGATGCGTGGCGCCCCATAGCTGCCGCGGCTGGCCTGGTGGGCTGCGGCGATTTGCGCGGTGAGGGCCGCATCCTCGCGCTGCCGCGGACTCGGCCGCGCTTGGCGCGCACGGTAATAGCCGCTGGGGGCTACCCCCAGCAGATCGCACAACATCCGGACCGAGTGTTCGCCCTTCATCGCTTCAATCTGGGCATACCGCTCCCGGGCGTTTCGGAGAGGATGCCCAACGATTCTTTTAGGACGATCTCCCGCTCTCGCATCCGGATTACCTCGGCGCGCAATCGGTCGATCTCCTGCTCGGCTTCCTCCAGGGTTTGCGGCGCTGGGCCGCCCCCACCAGGGCGCGGCCCATACAGCTTGCGCCACTCATACAGCTGCCAAGCCGGCAGCCCCAGCTCCACCGCCACCGCCTTCACCGTGCGGTCGCCGTGCAAGGTCAGTTCCACCGCGTGGCGTTTGTAGGTTGCGTCGAACGTGCGTCGGGGCGTCGCCCCGAACTCTTTCCGGTCTTTCTGGTTCATAGTGTCCTTTCCGCAGCCCAAACCGGCTGACTCCGTGTACTCCGCTGTTTGGTCGCTTCCTGCGGCAAGCTTTCTCGCTCCTGTCCTCGGAAGCGACCAAACAGCTACCCGTCAACACGGATGTCTATGTCCACTGAATCGAGGCAATTTCACGCAGTTCGACGTCGAAGAAACCAAGCGATTGAGGGGCTTTGCAAGTTTTCATAGCGTCAGAATAAACAGCCGCCTTTTTCCTAGCTACTATTTTCATTCAGATTCTTCATGCCTTTGAGTTTCCGGAGGTGCCCTTATGGCAGTTTTTCGCCGCGTCCTGAAACGAACAAGCGATACCATTCTTCGCGCGTCAGACAGACGTGTGCTGCTTCGCTAACAGCCTGGATCCGTTTGGGGTTGGTGGTGCCAGGCAGGGGTTGAATCCGTGCGGGGTGGCGCAAAATCCACGCAATGATGATCGCTTCGGGACTGACCCCTTTCTCAGCAGCCATCTGGGCCACAAGCTCAGCGGTTGCAGAAAAATGTTTGGGGGCATTTTCACGGGGATTACCAGTAACCCAGCCGTTGGCCAGCGGCGCCCATGCTTGCAGGCTGATGTTATGCTGGCGGCAGTACTCGATCGTATCCTCATTGCGGGTGAGCCGCGGGTTATTCTGGTTAAAGACCATACCCTCATCAAGCAGCTGGGTGTGGATCACATTGAATTCAACTTGGTTGGTAACAATGGGTTGATTGAGGTATTTTCGCAATAGATCCATCTGTGCCGCGGTGTGATTACTCACGCCAAACCAGCGCACCTTCCCGGCATTTTTCAACTCATCAAAAGCGCGCGCCACTTCCTCGGGTTCCACCAGCGGATCAGGACGGTGGAGCAGAAGCACATCGAGGTGGTCAGTTTGAAGCCGCTTGAGACTCTTCTCTACCGACGCGATGATATGCTCGTAGGAAAAGTCGAAGCGATGCAACGGCGGGGCAAATCGAATCCCACATTTGGTCTGGATGTAGATCTCCTGACGCAAATGGGGAGAATCTTTCCATAGTTCAGCGAAGGCTTCTTCAGATTTGCCGTAGCAATAAATATCGGCGTGGTCGAAGAAATTGATCCCTGCATCGAGCGCTGATCGTACGGATCGCAAAGCCGATCTGCGAATCAAGTCGGTCAGCGGGGTATCATCCCATGCGCCGCCAATCGACATGGCACCATATCCGATCCGTGAGACATTTAAATCTGAGGCTCCAAGAAGGTAAGTCTGCATATTAGTTAATTCCACTTTTCAATTTGATGTTCTCGAATATTGACTGGCCTCAGAGTTTCGAGCCACCCCAAGTTTTAATCTGAGATGTTGTGATGTGCTATCGCTCCCCTGGGGCAGCAATCTCCAGTACCGTGATCGAGAGCGCGGGCAGCTCGCCCTCGAAATTCCCATCCGGCAGTTTGATTGAATCGGCCCGGCTGACGATGGGTGCGGTGTCTTCGATTCCTGTTCCGTGGAAACGCCAGACGTCGGCTTGGCGGCTGCCCGTCAGTCCCGTTTGCAGCGTGATGTTCTGCCGGTTGCTATCCTTGTTGAGTAGAAAAAGACTGAGGGCGCCGGAGTGCGAGCGGGAGGCATAGCAACGCACGGCGGCGGTTTCGCCGGAGACGGCGACCATCTCGTCCTGCAGGTGATTGCCGAGCAGGGCGAGTACCTGGCCGGTGGCATTGAGGTTGCCCTGTTGATCAAGCGCATCGAATGCGCTGGGCGCGACCGTGGGTTCCGCAGAGGGTACGGCTGCCGGGCGGGAGAGCGCGGTATCCGGCCTAATCCGGCCACGATCATTTTCCGTCCAACGGGTGTTCCAAAGGAGAACGAAGGCGACCCGCTCTTTTTCCAGATGCCGGGCGAGGATATCGAAGGTCGCCAGGGCTTTCCCGAGATTGTTCACGTTGGCCCAGCCGGGGTTCTCGGGGAAACCGAGCGCCCCGGTCTCCGAGAGGACGAGGTAGAGGCGTTGGCGCAAAGCAGGGTCGGTGATCGCGTCGATCGACGCCTGCGCGACCGTCTCGACCTCGCGGGTGATCAAGGCGTCGCCGTCAGATTGCTGATACTCGGCGTAACTCTTGAAATTATAGAACGGATAAGTGTGCACATCGAGGAAGTCGACGTAGGACCCGGCAACGGCGAGAACATCCGCAAACCACTCCCGGCTGTGTCCGTTCACGCCGATATGGATGGACGGATCGACCGCTTTCATGGCCCGGGCAAACTCTGCGAGGTCGGCGCCGAAAATGGCACTGCCCGGATTTTTCCCCGCGTAGCTCTCGGGGTAATCCGTCTCGTTGCCCAAGGTCCAATGGCGGATGGCGTAGCCTTTTTCGATGTTGGCGTAGCGGACCCATTCCACGGCGTTTTGCAAGAGTTGAGCCTTGGAGGGCGGCGTTGCTTCGTCCTTGGCGGGCTTATACATGCTATCGAACGCCACGCAGATGACCGGCTGAACCCCCGCTGCCCGGCACAAAGTCATGAATTCGTCAAAGTCCAGCACTCCCGGGCGCGCGGTCCGTTGATCGCTCTCGAAGAACCGGGCATCCGTCGCCGGAAAAGCATGGGCGCGCGCCGCCTGCGGCGCGGGGCGATGCCAGGGCGGCGCACTCCAAAGATAGTTGTCGGACTTCTCGCCGCCGGGGTAGCGGACATAGCCGAGGCCCATGGCGCGAATCGCCGCGGCGGTCGCGGTGCCGCGCGCGAGACGATGGTCATCATCCATGAGATAATCCACGTTGATCCCGAGGCGGCGGGCCGCGCCGTGGGCGATTACCTGTGACGGATCGATCCGGATAACGGCGGGCGCCGCCATGCCGGCCGTCAGCAGCAGTCCGCCCAGCAGCAGCAGGCGAAGACCGGCCCCCGGGATTCTGGTTAAATACAACGCGGCCTGACGGATTATAGCGAAATGAGACTGAGCAGCCGAGCGATCGGACGATGTTTGCCGGGAAGTGGTCATGAATGTGTGAGGATTATCGACCCAGTTACTGTTCGTAGGCCCCGATGTTGCCGGCTCCGCGCGGAGTCGGCGTACCGCGAAAGTCGTGGCTCCCGCTGGCCAGATGGCCGAACTCATCGAGAGCGAGGTCCAGTCCGGCGCCGATGACGGGTGAATTCTTGGCCGTCAGGAAGGCGGTCATCTTGGCGAGCTGATCAATCGTGGTGGCGGCGAATCCGTGGGACAAATCAGCGAGCTGCGGATCGGCGTAGAGTCCGACTGGTTTGCCGTAATTCATTTCGGGTTGACCGGGGGCGGCGCGCCACTCGTCGAGCGAGGCGTACGTGTTTGTGCCCCAGGTCCATTCGGGTTTTTCCTGCATCGACCAGTAGAGATTGCCCTTGAAGACCAAGGTGTCGGTGTGGCGGTCGAGATTGACGAACTTCCCGCCCGCGGTGCGCGCGAAGATATTGTTATGAAAGACAGCTGAAATTGGATGGGATTCGAAGCCAAGCTTCACCACGGAGTCCGCGGTCTCGTCGCAGACGACAACATTGTTGTGGAACACGACATCGCGGCAGTGCTCGATGCCGGGATTGCCGTTCCAGATACCCAGACCCGATTGATTACGCGCCCGACCGTCCCGGTTGCTGATGTTGTAGCGGACCACGGCGCCGGTGAGCGGCGTAGCGCCTTCAAATTCACAGACCAGATAGCCATAGCCTTCGTTGTTGTAAGAGTAGCAGTATTGAATGGTGCAATCGG
The DNA here is from genome assembly GCA_043765355.1 of Acidobacteriaceae bacterium. Taxonomy (GTDB): domain Bacteria; phylum Acidobacteriota; class Terriglobia; order Terriglobales; family Acidobacteriaceae; genus Acidiflorens. The sequence goes on from JAYUJG010000283.1 coordinate 4,959, forward strand.
TGGCCCCGCCATCGATATCGAATCCACCGCCGTCCTGCGCCCCAGGGGTCGTTTTCTGGTTGTAGACGAGGCAATGCTGGATCGTGACCTTGTGGCAACCCCAGCACCAGATGCCGACGGGACCGCCGCCGGAATTGTCGTTGGTGCCTCCGCCGTTGTCGTGGGCCACGCATTGGTCGATCAATCCGCCGTTCGTTCCGGCCATGATGATCCCGGAACCGGAGTGGGGACCCTTGAGCGTCGGATCACCATAGCATTTGGAAACCGTGGTGCGCAGGATCTGCAGATTCCGGTGGGACTGCCTCTCCCGGCCGCCTTTCGTGTAACCGGAGCTGACAATGCCGTCGGCCAGACACGACTCGACGGTGCAGTCGGCGACGGTCACGTCCTGAAAGCCGCTGAATGAGGGATCATCAGCCCCGATTGAGATGCCTTTGAAAAACCATTTGATCAGCAGATTTTCGAAGCGAAGGCCGGATTTTCGACTGCCGTCCTTCAAGGCGCACCAAAGCGAAAGCCCCACGCGCTCGGTGGCGGCGGACTGGGCCGGGCCCTGACCCAGCAGATACAGGCTGCGCAGGGTGATGCCACCGGTGTTGTAGATGTTGACGCCATGCTGGTCGGGCGGAGCCATGATGATCGCCCGGGCGGTGCCGCCGTAGATATCCACCACGATGGGATTTTCGGCGGTGCCACGGTCCGTGGCCAAGAAGACGAGACCGGCATCGAGGAACTTGTCGCCCGACTTGAGGAAAATCCGGTCGCCGGCGACCAGATCGAGTTGGTTCACTTTCCCGATCGTCTTCCACGGAGCAGCGGCAATGGTGCCGGCGTTGCGGTCATTGCCGGTGGAAGAGCTGACGTAATAGGACTTGGCCGCCAGCGAGGAGGCGGTGAACAGCAGTGCCAGCGGCAGGAGGAGCGAGCGGCGAAGATGTTTCATCGATGGCATGGGATGACCAGCAACTATGCCTTGAGGCATTCAAACCACGCCGCGGCGGGCTTCTAGTTGGCGGCGGACCTCCGCCGCGCGCTCGCGGGTGAGCGGGTAGGATTTGAGCAGGAAAATGCAGGCGATGGCGGCGAGAGCCGGCGCCACGGTCAGGAACAAACGCATGGCGAGGATCGTGCCCGGGGCCTGGGCCGCCTTGAGGGCCACATCGAAGCCCACCCAATTCAACACCATCCCGGTGGTCATGAATGCGAGCGAGGTACCGGCCTTCGTCAACCACGAAAAGACGGCGCCAAACAAACCTTCCCGGCGCTGGCCGCTGGCGAGTTCGTCCTCGTCGCAGATGTCGGCAAACATCGATTGGACGACCATGACGATTGCCACCCAGAGCACGCCGCCGCCGAGGCACGGATCGAGCATGATCCACCAGCCCGCGCCCGGACGGAAGATCCACCAGCGGGCGCAGGCCCCAATGACGAGCAGGCCCAGCACGGCCATCAAGGT
>JAYUJG010000284.1:0-8658 GCA_043765355.1 Acidobacteriaceae bacterium
CCCCAAATTCGTTGGATGTCGCTGCGGGGCTAAAACACTGCCCTCTAACCAGCAGGAATGCCGGCAAGTGCTTCCGTGCGTTTCGGGTCTACCCAGCAAGTATTGGACCCGCCGTAACCCTTATATTTTTGGAAACGACGGATTCTGCCCGTTGATGTCCTTCCGCAAATCCTGCCAGATGTTGTCGGGCATTTCTAAGAATATTTTTACGATCTGCGGATCGAACTGGCGGCCCGACCACAGTTCGATTTCCTTGCGGGCGGCTTCAAACGTTTGCGCCGGGCGATAGGGCCGGTCCGACGTCATGGCGTCCAGCGTGTCGGCAATCGAGAACATGCGCGCTCCCAGCGGAATCTCCTCCCCCTTCAAGCCGCGGGGATAGCCCAATCCATCGAATCGCTCCTGGTGCGAGTACACGATCTCGGCAGCCTCCGCCAGAAACGGGATTCGCGAAATGATCTTGTAGCCGCGGTAGCAATGCTCCCGCATGATGGCCATTTCGTCATCGGTAAGCTTGCCCGGTTTCCGCAGGATATCGTCCGGAATCGCCATCTTGCCGATGTCGTGCAGGAACGCTCCCCGGGCGATCACGTTGATATTTTCCTTGGGCAGTCCCATTTTGCGCGCAATTGCGATGGTGTACGCGGTCACCCGCCGAGAGTGGCCCTCGGTCTCAGCGTCCTTCAGGTCAAGCGCATCCCCCAGGGCTTCGAGCGTGATGTCGTAAGACTTTTCCAGGTTCGACAACGCGGTTTTCCATTGCTGGGTCCGCGCCGCGACCAGCGCCTCGAGGTTCGTGCGGTAGGCGTCGTTTTCTCGCTTCAAACGCCGATTCTCCAACGCGCGCCTCACCGTGGCCAGCAGTTGCTCGCGCTCAAACGGTTTGAGCAGGTAGTCGTACGCACCGTTGCGCAGAGCTTGCAGTGCAACCTGAATGTCGTGAACCGCCGTCACCATCACGATCGGCACGTCCGGGTAACGTTCTTTGGCCCGCTCCAGAAGGGCAATCCCATCCATCTCGGCCATCATCAGGTCCGACAGCACCAGATCGAACTCGTCGCCCGATTCCAAAATCGCCAGCGCTTCAATCCCACTCGCGGCTTGTCGCGTCTGAAAATGGGCTCCCCCCAGCATCGAGGAAACGATCTCGCGAATTGTCTCCTCGTCGTCCACCACGAGAATTCGGTCGTTAGACATGGGTGTTTGACTCGATAGTGTTCATGTATCGCTCATTCTAGGCTACGACTCCACGTTCCGAAAGTAACCACCTGGACACGGAAATCGCGCAAAGACGAATGCCCGGCGTGATATCTACATAGTTTAGGTGTTCGTGCGTCTGTCCCTGTGCCCCTGTCTATGAGTCCTGCGGAGCTATTTGGGAATTCGGTTGGTGCGCTGACCATCCCCTGGTTAACGGCGCGGGAAACGGCTGCCCTGATCGTGGTGGCGGCCAGCTTGCTGTTCTTTCGAGTGTTCCGGGAACGTTGTCTGCTGGCCTGGGGATCGGGCTGGATCGCCTACGGAGCGTTTCTGTCGGCCGCCAGAGCCAGCGAACTGCATGCCGGCTCCAAGGCGTTGGCAGCCTTCGCGCAAGCCGACTTTGTGTTGGCGATGGGGCTGTTTGCCGTCGCAGCGCTGATGTCGGCTCAGTCTCGGCGGGTGCTCACCTTCGCCGTGGCGACCGCATGGCTGCTCATGGTCTGCGCCGCCATGCAGCCTCTCTATTTCCCGGATTTGAGCGCCGCCCCGCGTTTCCTGGATATCGCATGCCGCCTCATTGCGGCCGGCGCCGTCATTGAATTGTTCCGCTATCGCCTCGGGCGTATCGGGCTCGGTCCGTTCCTGTTCGCCGCCGGAATGCTCACCCTGCATCTCAACTGGCCTCGATTTACCAGTCACGTTCCAACCGAAGGCTACTTGCTGGCCGAAGTGCTCTTCGGTGCCAGCCTCCTGCTCGTGGTCCTGGACGACTCGCGGCTTCGCACTCGCCGTCTGGCAGTGCTGAATGAATTAACTGTCACCATTGCCCGCGGCCAGAATCATGCCCCTATGATCCAGACCGCCCTCGACAAACTCAGAGCCGTGGTCGGCGCCCGGGCTGCCTGGTTCCAGTTGCAGGAGGGTGCCCGCTTGGTGCCAACCCAGCACACCGGGTTGTCTCCGGATTTTCTCCGCACCCTCGCCCAATTCGACAGCGATGAAGCCCGCGCCCGCATCCTCCACGAAAACCGCGCCGTCGTGGTCAAGCTCTCCGAGATGCCAGAGCCGGAGCGGGAACAACTGGCCAAGCAGTCCATTCATCACGTCGTCCTAGTTCCCGTCCAGGGCAAGAAGGCCGTCATCGGAATGGTGTCGCTCGGCTGCTCGGGCAGCGTTTACCACACCCGCGAAGAGCTCGATTTCCTCGAAACCGTGGCCCAGACCATCGGCATCGCTTCCGAGAACTTGCGTTTACTCGAGCAAGTCCTCCGCTCCCAGCGGCAGTGGATGAACACCTTCGATTCCATCCAGGATCTGATCCTCGCCCACGACGCCGACTTCCGCATCCTCAAGACCAATCAAGCCCTGCTCCAGCGTCTCGAGCAGGCGCCCGCCGATGTCCTCGGTAATTTGTGTGAAGACGTTCTGCCCCAAAAGCGCACCTGGACCGGATGCCCTTATTGCGAGCGCGGCTCCGGCTTGTCCGAAGGCATGGATCCGTGCTTCGGCGGACAGTCGATTGTTTCCACTTCGTCCTACGCCGAGCAGGGAAGCCAGCTCAAGGGCACCATCCACGTCGTGCACGACACCACCGCCCGTCAGGCGGCGGAAGAAAAATATCGCATGTTGTTTGAGCAGGCCCAGGAAGGCGTCTTCGTGGCCACTCCCGGCGGCGAGCTGCTCGACTGCAACGACGCCTTTGTCACCATGCTCGGTTACGCCAGCCGCGATGAGTTGATGACCCTTGATATGGGAAGCGTCCTGTATGCCGTTGCCGAGGAGCGCGAAGCCTTTCGCAAGGAAATCGAAGCCCACAACTACGTGCGCAACTTCGAGACCACGGTGCGCCGCAAAGACGCCACCTCGCTCGCCGTGGCGCAGAGTTGTTTTGCCACCCGCGATTCCGCCGGACACATCGAACGCTACCAGGGCTTCGTTCTCGACATCACCGAAAAAAAACGCTCCGAAGACGACATGCGCCGACGCAATCGCGAGTTGAACGCGCTCAACGCCATGGCCGTCATCGCGACCCAGTCCTTCGATCTCGACGAAATTCTCAACCTCACCCTGCGCCAGGTGATCTCGCTGTTTGGCGCCGAGACCGGCTCAGTCTATCTCGCCACCGAGCCTGACGACACCTACCGCCGCCGCGCCGGCTGGGGCCCACGCAGCGAGGCCCGCGTGCGCATGTCCGAGGTCGTTTTTCCCGAAGGCCTGGGCGATCTGGTAATGCGCTCGCGCGCCGAAGTCGTGACCCAGGATTTTATGCCCCATCTGCCTCCGGCGGTCGTCGAGTTCGTTTGCGCCGACCGTTTGCCTTACTGGATTTGGGTCGTGCTCTGGAGCAAGGACAAGCCCATCGGCATCATGGGCATCGCCAGCAAAGAAGACCGCCACTATTCCAGCAACGACGAGAATCTGCTGGTCGCCATCAGCCGCCAGCTAGCCACCACCATCGAAAAAGTGCAGCTCTACGAAGAAACCTGTCGCGCCTACGAAGACTTGCGGCGCACCCAGGAACAACTGCTGCAAAGCGAAAAGATGTCGGCCGTCGGCCAACTCATCTCCGGCGTCGCTCACGAGTTGAACAATCCCCTGACCGCAATTCTTGGCTACGCGCAGTTGCTTGAAGGCGCCGGACTCGATCACCGCTCGGCCGACTATGTCCGCAAGCTCTTCAAACAGGCCCAGCGCACTCATCGCGTGGTGCAAAACCTCCTTTCCTTTGCGCGCCAACGCACGCCCCAGAAGCAGGAAGTCGACTTGCACAAAGTCCTCGAAGATTCGCTCACCCTCCGCGAATACGATTTAAAGGTCAACAATGTTTCTCTGGAACGCGACATTCCCGACGACGTCCCCTCCGTTGTGGCCGACCCGCATCAGTTGGAGCAGGTCTTCCTGAACATCATCAACAATGCTCTCGACGCCATGGTCGAAAACAGCGGCAGTGGCGTCCTAAAAGTAAAAGTATCCAAGAAAGACGCTTACGTCTGCGTAGAGTTCGACGACAGCGGCCCGGGCATCAAAGACCCGAGCCGCATTTTCGATCCTTTCTATACCACCAAATCGGTGGGCAAGGGAACCGGCCTTGGGTTGAGCATCTGCTACGGCATCGTGAAAGAACACGGCGGCGAGATCGTCGCGCGCAACCGCGAAGAGGGAGGCGCAACCATCGAAGTCCGATTGCTGGCCAGCGAGAAGCCCGCCCTGCCCGAAGCTGTGCCTTCCGCGCGTCGCGAGTCGGTGCTCAAGGGCCGCGTGCTGCTCGTGGAAGACGAAGAAGCCGTCCTCGAATTTGAACGCGATGTCCTGGTTGGCGCCGGCGCCGAAGTCACCACCTCGATGAGCGTGGAAGACACCCAGGACCGCCTCCGGCACAATTCTTTCGACGTGATCGTGATGAACGGCCGCATGCCGGGCGGCACCAGCCCTCGTGAAATGTACAACTGGATCGCGAAAAATTGCCCCGGCCTCGAAAAAGGGCTGCTCCTGACGTTCTCCACCATGACCGACCATGAAACCAGAACTTTCCTGCAGGAATCCTGCGTGCCATCCCTGGCCAAGCCGTTTGAAGTTGCGGACCTGATCTCACAAGTGCGCAGCCTCAGCCAACGCGACGGCAAGACCCCAACGAAGTCCCAAGACAAGAGTGCCGAGAAGGCCTCGGTCGCCGGCGCCGGAACCTAGCCGCCTCACCGCAACATGATCTCTGCCAACGCAGGCTGCGGAAAAACCCCAGAGTCTGTCCGGACCGGGAAGCGCACGCGTCCCAAAAACGGGGCGTACCTGTCCAGAAGCCGCGGAGCGGCAACATTCGTTAGCCCAGGATGTAAGTCCTGGGTCAGAGGTTAGGACTCGCCGAGTCCGGTAGGGACGGCACCTGTTCCTCGCGCCGGAAAAAGACCCACCGCACGAAAAACGACGAGGCTTTCTCCACCCTCTTCGCTCGCACCACGAATCGAACAAAAATATGTCCAAGCTGCTGATACGACCCTGAATCCTCACCGCCTTCGCGAAGCCCTACAGTTGCCCTTTGAGCCCCCGCATCATCGCCGCAATCAATTTCTCATTCCGCCGGTACCACCGCCAATGCCCCTCTCGCTTGGCCTCCACCACCCCCGCCTTCTCCAGGATTCGCATGTGATGAGAGATGGTGGGCTGTGCCAGTTTTACGCGCTGCTCGATATCTCCGGCACACAGGCCGGGTTCCTTGTCGATCGAGCATCCGCCTTTTTCTTTGAGCGCGTCCAGTATCCGGCGGCGAGTCGGGTCGGCGATGGCGTGCAGAAAGCGATCAAGATCGGCAGCAGCGTGAGCCATGAGGTTTTTCAATTACAAATCAGAAATTACAAATCACCAATTCTTTCTACTTTTTCACGATCGGATTGTACCCATCGCTAATCAGCCGCGCGCGCATGGCTTCGGCATCCTTCAATTCCGCATACGGCCCGACTTGAACGTGGAAGAACTTGTCGGCCGCGGCATTGGCTGCCGTGAAAGCCGGGTACTGCTTTTTTTTCAGAGCCTCGACCAGCGATTCGGCGTCTTCCTGCCGGCTCACTGCGGCAACCTGCACGAAATATCCAGCGTCGGACGGCGTCGCGCTTGCCGCGTCCGTGGCTGCTTTCGGAGCTGAGTCCCCGCCTGAGGCGGCAGCCTGCGTCGGATTGGCAGTCGTTGTCGTGGGCGCGGCCGCGGGCGTCAGCACGGCGTCGGCGCTCTTCGCGCCGACGGCCTTGTAGAAACTGAAATCGCCAGCCTGCGGCGTCGGCTGCGCATTGGCCTGAGCCGCGCTGTTCTTCGTAGCCGAGGGGCGGACAACCATTGACGGAGTTCCCGCCGGTGTCATCGGCAAGTTGCCCGCGATCGCGGTTCGCCGGCCCAGTGAAAATCCAATCGCAAAAAAGAAAGCGCACACCAGCACGAAGCTGAAAAAAATCGCCAGCATTCGTCCCGTGCCAAGCGTAATTTCCGTATCCTGCTGCGCCCCGGCCATAGAAAATACTCTCGAACGCTAACTTCCTGATTGCGAGGGAGGCTTGGGCGCAGCGTTACCCGCCCCCCCTCCCAGCAACTTCTGCATGCCGGAAAAGAAATCGATCGGCACCGGAAACACGACCGTCGTGTTTTTCTCGACGCCAATTTCGGTCAGCGTCTGCAAATACCGCAACTGAATGCTGGCCGGTTCGGTGGACAATAGATGCGCGGCGTCCACCAGTCGCTGCGCCGCCGAGAACTCACCCTCGGCATGAATAATCTTCGAACGTTTTTCGCGTTCCGCCTCGGCCTGCTTGGCCATGGCCCGCAACATGGACTCAGGCATATCCACTTGCTTGACCTCGACATTCGCCACCTTCACTCCCCATGGCGCGGTGTGCGTATCGAGGATGCTCTGCAAGCGCAAGTTAATTTTGTCGCGGTGCGCCAGTAGTTCGTCGAGTTCCTGTTCCCCAAGCACCGAGCGCAAGGTCGTCTGCGCAAATTGCGAAGTCTGGTAAGCGTAATTGGAAACTTCGACCACAGCCTTATTCGGATCGATCACACGAAGGAAAATTACCGCGTTCACTTTCAACGTGACGTTGTCGCGCGTAATGACGTCCTGCGGCGGAACCTCAATCGCCTCCTGCCGCAGCGAAATCCGCACCATCCGGTCAAACGGGGTAAAAACAAAAATGACGCCCGGCCCTTTGGCATGTCCAAGCAGCCGCCCCAGCCGGAAGATGACGCCGCGTTCATATTCGGCCAAAATCTTGATGGAACTCAGCAGGTAGATGACGACGATAATGACGCCAACCGCGAAAACCGGAAATCCCAGAACATCCATAATGCCTCCCCGCAATTTTTCAACAATTCAATAGATTGTAAGCGGATTGTAGCGCACGCGAGTGGCTATCGGCTGTGAGGAACGATTTGGTGGAGTTGTTGAGGAAGATTCGGGTGGTGCAGGCCCGTCGCTCAGTGAGGACTGCACCGACGAGGAATCCAAAATCATTTTAGGCGGTACGCTATCACACGACGGGAAAGTTTCAGCGTTGAAGGTGCTGCGCAAAAATACGTTGGTTGGTATCTCGAACTAGGTTTGCCAAGGCGGGGCACGCAAAGGGCGTTCCCAGTAATTATGTACGGGGATAATCCGTGGACGCGCTTGTTCCTGGTGGCAATTGGCCCGGCGGTCTCTGACTGCCGGGCTTTCGCCGCAAGAGTAGAATTTCCATGAACGGAACCGCCGTTCAGGAGGTGTTTCCTTGAAACACATTTTGATCGGTGCTCCGCTAGCGGTCGCGAACAACTGAAGCACGAAGCTTGACGACGTTCAGGCCATCAGTTGATCTGCCACAGGGTCTCGCGAGACTGTGCATCTAGGCGCAGAGGGTAGCTATGCCGGGCGGACTGACAGCGATACAACACAGAAATTCATTGTTACTGATCGGAACCTGCGCGTTCGCAAACAACGGAGCTGGCAATGGAGCGATCACCGCACTAGCGGTGCAGTTCGTCGCTGACGATGGCACAAGATGGACTTTCCTGCCGTACAAACTCTTGGACGACGCCGAGAGATTTACAGATTCGGCGGGGCATCAGGTAATCGCTATTGATAAGGCTCCAGCCTTCAGCTCGATAGTGTTGCCGGGCAAGCAGACTGCCAGACACACTATTGGTTTCCTAGCGGACGAATTCGAAGATCTCGCGCCACACAAGTTTCACGTCAAATTGTTGCGCTGGTCAGACGGTGAGCCGAAACCGCGTGAACAGCAACTGTCCACTCTCGACATCAACGTAGCTGTTGTCTCGGGACTACAAACACAAAGTATAAACGGCTTGCCCTTTGAGGAACAGCGGCAACGAATGAAGGAACTGAAATAGTCGGTATCAACTTCGTTCGATCTCGATAATGGCAAAGAAACGGCAGTTGACATTCGAGCTGCCGGGCCGATCCCATACCGACTCTTGCGCTTGGGATTTTTCGCGGACCGCCACAATCTGACCTCTACCTTTGCATCACAAACGCGCTGTGACGCCCGTCACAGACAGCTAACCCCCCGTCGGCGACAATAGAGACCGAGATGTGGCAGGCCTGAGGTGTGCCCGTCTCCAAGGCAGCTCTTGAAGCGCCGCGGTTTCCAGTTGCTATTGGCTCTTTGATAACTTCGATAACTAAATTCGTTCGCGCTGAACGACTCCGCCAGCCGCCGAAACTATGAATTCCAAGAGAATTGAGCGCAGAATCGAGCTAAGTCCTTATTCCGGAATACTTTGAAAATAAGTCCTTTAGCCGAGATACTTTGGCGGGATGACACCGCTTAACCCCATGATTCCACTAGACCAGGGGGAGGGGGTGGTAGTAAACACGGATTAATACCTTATCAGTAAACAGGTGGCCAGACTTTTAAGCCACGACTGGCTTTGTCGCAACCACCGGATCGACGCGCAAAGTGAGTCCATCGACCTGGCGCACCA
>JAYUJG010000285.1:0-3865 GCA_043765355.1 Acidobacteriaceae bacterium
TGCTAGGGGAGCACAAGATCGCGCGTATCGGCGAGATCGAGTTTCGGGTCTCCTGTTGAGGGGGCCACGATCGAGCAATAATCCCGCATCGGCCCACTGAACATTCTCTTGCCATTCCACACGATGCGGATGTCGCCCGCCTTCGGCAGCAACTCCGGACGCAGATGCAGGTGGATGCTTTTGACGTAGTTGCTGTGAATTTCGATTGTGTTGTCGGCCTTTATGCGGGTGTCGATATCAGACTTGCCAACCTTGCCATCCAAAATCTCTACCCAGTAGCCTCGCGCAGCCAGCGCATCCGTTTCGATCAGATCAACCGTTCGCGGAAATGCATTGCGGATTTTGTCTTTGAAAAAAGCCAGGGTCAGGCCGTCGTCGGATTGCAGCGTGATGTCGTGGGCGCGGTTGGGCAGGATTTTCAGCTCTGGTTTCACGGCGGGATTCAGTTCGCTCAAGGCGGCGTCGGTGGTGGTGGAGCAGTCGGGCGTGATGCGTGGATCATTCTCTCCGTGAACAAAGAGCAACGGCAGGTTTTTGAGATTCGGCAGGCCGGCTTTGACTTGTTCGTTGCACTGGCCCGCACCCATCAGCGAAACGACTGCGGCGAAGCGCTGCGGCCAGAGAGTGGCGTAGTAGAGTGCGCCCGTTCCTCCGTTGCTGAAGCCGGTCAGGTAGATGCGATCGCGGTCGACGTTGTAGCGTTCGAGGACGTCGTTCAGGACCGCATCGAAGCGGCGCGCGATTTCGGGCGTCCACCAGTATCCAGCGGCTTGCGGATAGAGCACGAGATAGTCGGTCTGCGACACGACGTCTTCGGCGGTGTTCATTCCATCCATCGCGTAACCCGCGCCGCCGCTCAGATAAACCAACAGGGGTGATGGTCGATCTTCGCGATAGCTGAGTGGAATGCGCAGTAGATATGAAATAGCGGCGTCGTTTCTTGAGGACGTAGTGCCGGCTTCAGTCGATGCGAAGACCGTGCCGCGCTTCACGGGCGGCGACTTCACGGGAAGCGGGCGGTGACATTCGTCCGCGAGGGACGATGGGCTCGGGGAGTGCGAGAAGAGTTGTGCCAGCAACTTGAGTTGAGTCTGAACCAGCTCGATTGTACTTTGGCGCAGCTTGTCGAGAATAGCGGCGGGCAGTTCGATCTTGCGTCCGAAGGCAACGGCCAGGGCGAGTGACTGCGCGGCCGGATCGTCAGCAGTAAGAACTGGAGCAAGCTGCTCGCCGGAAATTGGTAGCGCGGTCGTTTGCAAGAGCGCTTGCAGCGCTCCCAGTCGCGTGTCTGCCGATGCGAGCCAGCTTTCAATCGTCTCGCCTCGCGCGCGCGATTCCAATTCCATGCGCGCAGTCTCGTGGACCGCGCCGTCGTTCGAGTAACTTGTTTCGTAGGCGGCCTGCTCGATGACGCCCGATTCCGGCGACCACCAGTAAGTCAGCTTGAACGATCCGTCTGGCAACGTTCCGGCGACTCGATGGCACAGCTTTCCGTGAATGGACTCGTCATCTTCATTTACCCACTGAAAGTTTAATCCCATCAAGCCGTCGTCGCGCCACGCGGCTCCCTTGGCCAGCGGGATCGGCGGAAGGCTCATGACTTCATGAAAAGTCTGGATCGTATTGCTGTAGGTTTCTCGGGCAAGTTCCCAGGGGGAACGCGGCTGTCCCGTCGGCGAGATCTCCATGGCTTCGGAAAATCGCGAAGGACGTTTCTGCATGCGCCTCTGGAAATCGATCTGTTCCTTGGCGAGTCGGTCTTTTCCTTTGGAACGGTATTCGGTCAGTTCCGCAGCCTCGCGATTGCGTTGGAAGCCGAGGCTAATGTGGGCTGCGTCCTCTCCTACGCCTGCGACGAGAACGTGAGTCCGAAAGCGCGCTTCGGTTTGGGCTTGATCTTCATCGCTCTGGGTTCTCCGCTGAAGTGTGTAGCGGTAGGTGAGGTGATCGCCGGGGCGCAGATCGTAGCGCCACGCGGGGGGAGCCTGGGCGGCGGCTAGACAACCTAAGGAGACAACGATAAAGACGACAACCGAGCGGGCTATTGTAGCCCGGGGCCCGACTTGCACGGGGCACAGCCCCGTCACCACACGATCTGGGCAAATCATCTTTTGCGCTCTACTTTTTTCGCTCTACCAGGTAGCGAGCTAGGTCTTTCAGAGTAGACGCGGCGGAACCATATTCGTTTAATTCGGCGCATGCCTGGTCGATCAGGGCGTCGGCTTTGCGAAGCGATTCTTCGATTCCGAATAATGCCGGATAGGTCGTCTTCTCCGCCGCTGTGTCTTTGCCCGCGGTTTTGCCCAGTTGCTCGGAAGTCTGCGTCACATCGAGCACGTCGTCGACAATCTGGAACGCCAAGCCGACCGACTGTCCGTAGGTTTGCAAGCGGGCGATATCCGCGGGCGTGGCTCCGGCGTACATCCCTCCGCTGACCACGCTGGCGGTGATGAGGGCGGCGGTCTTTGAGCGGTGAATGTATTCGAGAGTTGCGAGGTCGGGCTTGGTGCGTTCGGCTTCGAGGTCGACGACTTGTCCGCCGATCATGCCGTCGATGGTGCCCGTATCGTGCGCGATTTCGCGGATGATCGCAACCCGCGCCTCGGCTGGACACGCGAGTTCTGCCAGCACTTCATAAGCCTGCGTCTGCAGCGCGTCTCCGGCGAGGATGGCGATGGCCTCTCCAAAAACTTTGTGGCAAGTGGGTCGTCCGCGGCGCAGGTCGTCGTTGTCAAGCGCGGGCAGATCGTCGTGGATCAGAGAATAAGTGTGAAGCATTTCGAGCGCGGCACCGACCTGCTCGATGCCGGAGGGAAGCGGGCCGACGTATGTTTCAACCGACGAACCCTGTAGCAGCGCAGCCGCAATCATGCGTCCCGCTTCCATGCAAAGAATCGGACGCAGCCGCTTTCCACCGGCGAACACGCTGTGCCGCATGGCCTGATGAATCGAGGCGGGATGCTGGTTGGCGGCGGGCAGTAGATGTTCGAGCGCGGCGTCGGCGGCTTCGCGTCCCTGCTCCAAAGTTTGTTTCAGCATGGCATCGCAGTATAACAAGCGAGCGGTGCAACCGATGCTGCGGAGCCACAATCAGGCGGCTGCGCGGCGCATCATGTGGTGCAAGACTGACCGCACCACCTCGTCCCTGCGCGGCTCGCATATGTCGGACGCGCCCAGATTCAGCGCTTCGCTCCACAGCTTGTCGTCGGCTAGCCGGTGGGTGCCGATGATGCATAACGCGGGGAATTCGCGGTGCAGCCGATTCACTTCGTCCGGGCCCGAAGTTTCCAGATCCAGCACGACCGCTCCCGCGTTGTGCCGGGCAACTGCCGGACCGACTTCCTGACACGTACCCGCCAAATGTACCGATGCAAAATGTTGGGAAAGACCGGCCGCCAGACTCTGAGCGGTTCCGGGGTCATTCTGATAGAGGACTACGCTGAGTGTTTCCATACATCCCCCTGACTTCACCGCAGTTTCGCGGCGACGTGACTGTGACGGCAAAATGCCAGCACAGCCGTTATCAGTTCCGATGCGCGAACAGCGTTGCGGATACAACCAGCCGTGAACTTACCGGCGCAGCGCCTTCTCGGTCGGGGGCTCGAACGGTTCAGTTTGGAGTTTTCCGTTCTGTTTTAACAGAATCTCTACTTTTCCTTCCGCCTCTTCCAGCTGTTTGCGGCAGGTGGCGGAAAGTTGCATGCCTTCTTCAAAGAGCGTCAGCGATTTCTCCAGAGCAACCTCGCCCTTTTCCAGTTCCTGCACGATTTTCTCGAGACGCTCGAGGCAATCTTCAAACTTTACCAATTCACTTGCTCCTGTCTCTATTGTAATGCCGCTTGCGGAGAGAAATGTCCAGCGAAAT
>JAYUJG010000286.1:0-1538 GCA_043765355.1 Acidobacteriaceae bacterium
ACCGCGACGAATGCGAACTGGTGGCCGAAGCAGCTAAACCTGAAGGTCCTGCACCAGCACTCCCCTCTGTCCGATCCCATGGACAAGGAGTTTAATTACGCCGAAGAATTCAAGAGCCTCGATCTGGATGCCGTGATCAAGGACCTCCATGCCTTGATGACCGACTCGCAGGATTGGTGGCCGGCCGACTTTGGCCACTACGGAGGGCTTTTCATTCGGATGGCGTGGCACAGCGCAGGCACGTACCGCATCGGCGACGGGCGGGGCGGGGCAGGCTCTGGCCAACAACGTTTTGCGCCTCTCAACAGTTGGCCAGACAACGTGAACCTCGACAAAGCACGCCGCTTACTCTGGCCAATCAAGCAGAAATATGGCCGGAAGATTTCCTGGGCCGACCTGATGATTCTGACCGGCAACGTCGCCCTTGAGTCGATGGGATTCAAGACGCTCGGTTTTGGCGGCGGGCGCGCGGATGTCTGGGAGCCCGAAGAGGACATCTACTGGGGCTCCGAGGGCAAGTGGCTGGCGGACGAACGCCACAGCGGCGACCGTGATCTTCAGAATCCGCTCGCTGCCGTGCAAATGGGTCTGATCTACGTGAATCCGGAAGGACCCAATGGAAAGCCGGATCCCGTCGCTGCGGCACGGGATATCCGAGAGACGTTCGCGCGTATGGCGATGAACGACGAAGAAACGGTCGCGCTGATTGCGGGCGGTCACACCTTCGGTAAGACTCATGGCGCTGGCGATACCAAACTGGTGGGCGTCGATCCGGAAGCCGCCAGCATCGAGGAGCAAGGGCTCGGCTGGACGAGCAAATTCGGCACGGGCAAAGGTGGAGACGCGATCGGCAGCGGACTGGAAGTCATCTGGACCCAGACGCCCACGAAGTGGAGCAACCACTTCTTCACGAACCTGTTCAGCTACGAATGGGAACTGACAAAGAGTCCTGCTGGTGCGCATCAGTGGACTCCGAAGAATGGTGCAGGCGCTGGTACGGTGCCCGACGCGCACGATCCGAAAAAGCATCACGCGCCATCTATGCTGACCACCGATCTCTCCTTGCGGTTCGATCCTGCTTACGAAAAGATCTCGCGGCGCTTTTACGAGCATCCAGATCAGTTCGCCGATGCTTTCGCCAAGGCGTGGTTCAAGCTGACACACCGCGACATGGGGCCTCGTTCGCGTTACCTCGGTCGGCTCGTTCCAGCGGAGCCCCAAATCTGGCAAGATCCTGTTCCCGCGGTGGACCACGAGTTGATCGGGGAGAAGGACATTGCTGCTCTGAAGGCCAAGATCGTCGCATCCGGACTGTCGATCTCCCAGCTGGTCACAACAGCCTGGGCATCGGCAGCGTCGTTCCGCGGGTCCGACAAGCGCGGTGGAGCGAACGGAGCACGCATTCGCCTCGCGCCGCAAAAGGATTGGGAAGTGAACCAGCCAGCGGAACTGGCAAAGGTGCTGCAGAAGCTGGAGGTGATCCAAAAGGAGTTCAACGGCACGCAGTCGAACGGCAATAAGGGGAAGAGGATTTCGCT
>JAYUJG010000287.1:0-3653 GCA_043765355.1 Acidobacteriaceae bacterium
CCGGGCGCGGGGTAGGTCTTTATTTGCGCCGCACTCTTTGCGGGTCTGACCGTTAGAGCACACTAGGCGATACACAAACGAATGGATTTGCGTCGGCACACTGCCGTAACGCTCGTGGATAATCTCAACTCCCGCCTGGATAACATCGCCTGGCCGCACATCCATTACCTGAGTGGCACTGACCAGTTCCACCTCGATTCGCTGCTCTTCGACGCCTATCCGTGCCACGAATAGGGGCTCGCCCCTTTGTTCGCTGACCTCCAACGTCGCACCCAGCACTTCAGAAAAGCTCAGGTCTACAAGTTCTCCACGGGCGATCGTAGCGACACTACCTTGATTTCGAATCACGCAAGGACGCTGCCCAAACGCGCCTTCGTTCAGATGCTCCTGTAACGCTACAGCACGAAGCTGCGCGCTACGCTTTGCGAAATACCAAGCCGGTGCCTTGGCTTGCGTTATCAGTTTCTTGCACGCTACCCCCGAAAGCGGCACAACTTCGCCAGCGATGCGCAATCCGCCTTGCGTGAAGCTCAAATCGCCAGGAAGTACCGGCTGTTCCGTAAACGCCGCATCCCAGATGCGCGCTTCTTTGAGAAGTTCTGCCAAGGATTGCCTGCCGCGACTCGCGTCGCTGCTCTGGCCTCGAATAGATCTGGCCATCAGCCCCGTCCGGGCTTCCCTTATGGTCAATGCAGTCTTCGGTTCCATCTGCTCTCCTCTGATACTTAACTTCTTGCGTGGGCGCTGCCGCTGCGAACGAGTCAAGCGACTTCAAAGCCCGTTGGGCGGACTACCTTACCTTAGTCCGCGCATGCCTTTCGGATCACGCCTGAACCCTGCCTCGGCATCGCAAGGACCGTACTTCTTTTGATAAACTGTGGCCGGAGGCGTGTCGCAGGCCTGTTTGAATGGTGTCTCGGAAGTTTGAGAAAATAAAGATATTTCTGCGATACGTGTGCGAGACGCGTGCCCAGCAAAACTGAGATCAACGACGAACTAATTTTAGATCGGCTGTGTCGGGCACCGTCTCTCCGCCGGATGGAGAAGGGACGTGAGCTACTCGCATTCACCGTTCAGCATTCCATGCCGGATGGCGATCCGCGTCAACTCAGTGAAGAGTCGATTGGGAAGGCCATATACGGTCCCCACTATAATTCTCTGGAAAGCCCCAAAGTACGCACTGGGATGGGCCGTCTACTCAGGAACTTCGCACGCCTTTAGGCGAGGAGCGTAGAACCAAGCGGATAGGGGGAAATTCGCAAATTTGAGATTCGCATTTACTCTTGGGGCGATCCGTGGCATACTTCTTACAGTCAGATGACAGTAAGAGACAATTTGTCCAAACTTTCGACTCTCGCCCTGCGTCGCCGGCTGGAAGGGCTCGTCAAGTTGATGCCATCCCATTCGGAGTTTTTGCGCGGCACTTTGATCGAGCGCTATCTGACTTGTGGCAATCCCAACTGCAAGTGCGCCGCCGGGGAACGTCACGGTCCCAATTGGTACCTGAGCGTGACCCTGGATGCGAAGCATCGGACTGGGATCACGATTCCTGCCGAGAAGGCCGGGCAAGTGCGCCGGTGGATTGAAAACTATCAAGACCTCAAGGATCGCCTGGAGAAGATCTCGGATATCAATCGTGAGCTGCTCCGGCGAGAGAAGAAGACGCCGCGCGCAAAAGGCAAGAAGTCGAAAGCAGGCGCATGAAGGCGGATAAGCCATTCCGGCATTTCGTCCCGTTCGCTATTTTGCAGTTCTATGCCTGAAAGAGAGAAACATAGCCTTCCTTCCTTCTCCGCTTATCTCAACAAGGGATTCGCTCTGCGTCAGCACGCCAGCAACATGCGCGACGCTCGCCAAGATCCGGAGATCTCGCCGAGCAGCGTCTTCCTCTCCTTGTTCCATTCCTTTGTATTCCGGCTCCCCAGTTTCCAGAGCCTCGAGCGGGACTTGAAAGACTCCTACCTGGTCGACTGGATCAAAGCCGAGCGGGCATTTACCGACGATACGCTTCGCTACAGCCTGTGCGGATTCCACACCGAGCCGCTGGAAGAGATGTTGGTGGACGTCAACCAGCGTCTGAAGCGGAGTAAAGCTTTTGACGATGGCCGGGTACAAGGCCGCATCGTCGTCGCCATCGACGGCATTGAAGTCATCAGCAGTTTCAGCCGCCATTGTGAATTCTGCTCCACGCGAAAGGTCAAGCATAAAGAAAACGGACGGACCGTGGAGCACACCCAATACTTCCACCGCGCCGTCGGCTGCCAAGTGGTCCATTGCGATGTCAAATCTTTCCTCGGCTTGGAGTGGCAGTTGCCGGGCGAAGGCGAGGTGGCCGCCACTCTGCGCCTCCTCGACCGTTTAGAAAACTGCTATGGACGGCGCTTCTTCGACATTGTTTTGCTCGACGCTTTGTATGCGCAGTCTCCGGTTCTGGACCGTCTCCAAAAATCCGGCTGGGATGCCGTCATCACTCTCAAACGGAACTGCCCGGATCTGTACCAGTCCGCCATCCGTCTGTTTTCCCGCCGCGATCCGGATACCACGTTGACAGAACAGCGCGGTCACAAAACCTACGACTGCAAAATCTGGAGCACGGAGGGTCTGCCGTTCGCCGATCGCGCCGATTCGGTGCGGGTGGTCCGCTCCGAAGAAGTGTTGAGGCGCAACCGGCACCGTGACGGCGCCCGCGAGGAATATGCATCCGATCACGAATGGCTTTGGATCACGACCCTGCCGACCGCTGTGTTCACACCGGCCACGGTTCGTTTGCTGGGGCACGATCGCTGGAAACAAGAAAACAATGGCTGGATGGACCTCACCAAGCACTGGGCCTTCAAACATGGATTCCTCCATGCCTGCAACCATCGCCCCAAGGTGACCGATTCCGAAGGCAATCAGGCGCTAGTGCCCAACCACGGCTTGCAGGCTGTCTCTTTGATCGCCTTGATTGCGTTCTGCCTCTGCTCCTGCTTTGTTCACCGCCATTCCAAACTCGTCAAGCTCTTTGGGTTGTCCGCAGTGGCCGTGGCCCGCCAACTCGCCGCCTGGATCACGCAGCCGCCGCCGATCCAAACGCTGAACGATTCCTGAGCAACACCCTACCGACCTGACAAATCCATCCAATCCTCCTACGCCCGGGATCTGCCTGGGGCGGCCTCCGATTGCCTATTGGTGCCGCTTGTTACATTGTTTGGCTCCTTGCTCCGTCCTCGGGCCTGCTCCCGCTCGGAATTTTCCCGGTTTGGCTCCTGGTTCGGCTTGCCGCTCTCCTCTCAATAGCCCCCACCGACTCCCCCGCCGCCGAATTCGCACATTCCGCGCGGCCATGCGAAGTTCCTGCAACCTCACCGATTGTGCTTGATTCGTGACTGTGTTTCGAGTACTCTGGCGGGGAAGAACCAACTGTCGCCGCTTCGACAAAATCGAGGGATTTGATGACCAACTACAGTCTCCTCACCATCCTCTCCAGTCTGGTGTGTTTCGGGCAGGCAACGCTGCTGATTCATCGAGAATCCGAGATCGGGAGCCAAGCCGGAGGGACCGCGGCGATTGTCAATCCGATCCGCTGCGATTCCTCCGGCAATATCTATTTTCGCGGTTTCGAGCCGCCAAATTCACAGTTACCACTCCTGCGGTTGAGTTCCGACGGTAAA
>JAYUJG010000288.1:0-7978 GCA_043765355.1 Acidobacteriaceae bacterium
CCAGAAACCAGTGTCGGCCCAAGCGGTGGCGGCGATAGATGACCCAGAAGGCGAGAAAAGGCAGCACGGCCAGCGTAGTTGGACTGGTGAGAGCGGTCAGACCCCAGAGCGCGCCGTAGCCGGCCCAACGCGAGAATCGGTTTTCGTTCTCCAGATGGAGAGTGAAGAGAAAGAGCAGGCTGAGGAGGAGAGTGGCGAGCCATGTTTCCCAGATGCGCTCGACGGGAAAATAAATCGCATAGGGAAAAAATGTCCACGCCCATCCCGACCATTTGGCGACGCGATCGCCGAAATTGAGGCGCGCGAAAAAAAACACCGGCACGCACACCAGCGCCGAGGTAAGCGCGTTCAACGAAAGCAGCACAACGGCCGAAGCGGTTGTGTAGACTCCGAAAATCTTGAAGACCCCGGCGACGATATAGGGATAAACGGGAGTCATCCATGCCGTAGGGCCCGTGTCCGCGAACAGGGGGTTGCTGAAGCCGTGGCCCTCGGCGATGGAGCGCGCGATCCTGCCGGTTTCGTAGCCAAAATGCCAGTGGTCACGCTGCGGATCGAGCTGCTCGGGCAGCAGGAAAACCATCACCGCCAGCCGAAGGGCAAGCCCCGCCAACACCATATAAATCAAAAATGAAGGGCAGCGCCGGTCTTTCGATGTGCTAAGGGACGATGTGCTAAGGGACGATGTGCCAACAGACGATGTGCCAGGAGACGATGTGCCAGGCGAGGAGCTCGGATTGGAGGCTGGTGGCAAGGACAAAATGTATTGACTCCTGTTGATAATAACGCATTGGTGGATTGGCAGGGGCGGCTCAAGCATAGGCGGGGCGGTGCGAGCGCAGATCGGCCCGCCCTTGCAGCGTCCGGTCACAACTCGTAGCATCTAAGCAGAAGCATGGAAGCAGCCACTCCCAGAAACGGCCGGTCCCATTTGGCGCTCGGCGAAATTTTCAGGTTTGCCTACGAGACGTTTCTGAGCAACAAGGCGCGCTTCGCTCTTACCGCTCTGGGCATGGTTATCGGAACGGCATCGCTGATTCTGGTTTCCACCATCGGACTGACCGGCAAGCAATATCTTCTGAACCAAATTCAGTCGATTGGCTCGAACTGGATCTATGCCGAGTATGAAAGCGGCGGCGGCCGCATCAGCGATACTGGGAACGATGCGCTGACCATTCAAGACATGGAAGCCGTCGAGCGCGATGTCAGTGGCATTGCCGCTGCGTCGCCCGTGCTTCCGCTCAACGAGCGCGTGGCGGTGGGAGGCGGCAAAGAACGCGACCTGCAAATCATGGGCGTCTATCCGGAATACGAACGAGTTCGCAATTTGGTCATTCTGCAGGGGCGTTTTTTCGACAAACAAGATTCGCAGGCGCACAACAAGGTCGCGGTCGTCACTCCGAAACTGGCGATCCAACTGTACGGCTCCGAACAAGGCGCGCTCGGCAAGACGCTGAAGTTGACCGGACTGCCGTTCACCATTATCGGAACCTTCCGCGAGCGGGTCGACACTTTCGGGCAATCGGAAGTGACCGACAACACCATGCTGATTCCCTACACCGTGATCCGCTACTTTCAGGAGACGCCGACGGTGAAGCAGATTTTCTTTTCCGCCGCGGACGCGTCTTTGGTGGTTCCGATCACGGCCCAGGTGCAGCGCGTGATTCAATCGCGGCACCGGCCAGAGTCGGTGTATAGCGTGAGGAATCTGACGCAACTCGTAGCTGTGGCCGACAAGACCGCGACGGCGATGACCTTGGTTCTGCTGGCGGTGTCATTCGTCGTTCTCTTAGTCAGCGGAATCGGGATCATGAACATCATGCTGGCGACGGTGAGCGCGCGCATTCGCGAGATTGGAATCCGCAAAGCGATGGGCGCGACGAATCGCGAAATTCGATTCCAGTTTTTGTCGGAAGCCATCCTGATCTCGCTGATCGGCGGCGTTGTCGGGATTGTGATCGGCCTCGCGATTCCTTTCTCGGTCCGCTATTTCACGGAATATCGCATCCCCATCTCGGGCCTCTCGGCGATCATCGCTATCGTCGTCTCGTCGCTGGTCGGCATCGTGTTCGGGACGCTGCCGGCGATGCGCGCGTCGCAGCTTGACCCGGTGGAGAGTCTGCGGTACGAATAGGCCGGTTTATTGGGCATTTGCATTTGCTGTGTATTGGTTGTACGGTGACGGGGCTTCGCCCCGTTTGCGGGGCAGAGCCCCGCCACCACACGAGCAAGGCAGGCTCTTGGGACGGTTTGCAGGCGTGCGATACTTGAATGCGTATGAATCTGAGTCTCAACTCGAAAGTTGCTCTTATCACCGGCGGATCGCGGGGCATTGGCGCGGCGGCGGTGCGGTTGTTTGTGGGGGCGGGCGCAAAGGTTGTATTCAACTATCAATCGGCCAAGGCGCAGGCGGACGACCTGGTGCGTGAATGCGGCGCGGAAAGTTGCCGTGCGGTGCAGAGCGATCTCTCGACTACGGAAGCGGGCCAGCAACTAGTGGCAGCGGCGATCTCGGCCTTTGGGCGGCTCGACATTCTGGTAGCGAATCACGGCATCTGGCCTCCGCAGGACGCGCCGATCGATCGCTTGTCAGATCAGCAATGGCACCGCACGATTGCGGTGAATCTGGATAGCGTCTTCGGGCTGGTGAAGCATTCGGTGGCGCAGATGAAAAAGCAGGGTGGCGGACACGTCGTGCTGGTCGCTTCGACCGCGGGTCAGCGGGGAGAAGCCTTCCACTGTGATTACGCGGCGAGCAAAGGCGCGCTGATCAGCATGGTGAAAGGGCTGTCGACGGAACTGGCGCGGGATCATATTTACGTCAATTGCGTGGCGCCGGGATGGGTCGATACGGATATGTCGGCGGAGGCGCTGAACGATCCGCCAACGCGGGCCAAGGTTTTTGGAACGATACCGCTGGGCCGTGTGGGCACGCCGGACGAGATCGCGGGGCCGATTCTGTTTTTGTGCACGCCGTATGCGGGGTTTATTACGGGTGAGATTTTTAACGTGAATGGCGGGGCTGTGCTGGTGGGGTAGTGTTCCGAGGACAAACAAGATCACAGGCGCGCTGCGCTCGCCTGGACAGCCGAGGGCGGCTGTCCCTACGCCAGATCATCTGGATACAGCTAAAATCGGGCCTTACGCTTCTAATTGACTGATGACTCGTTTTGCTCTTCTACTATTGCTGCTGTCGGCGGTTTCCGATGCCCAGGTCGGGGCGGCGCCTCCGGCACGGGCTCCGTTATCGGGGCAGCCCTCCGCGCCCGTAAATCTCAACGACTCCGACAACGCGCGCAAGGCGCGTGCGGCGCTCGACCAGACGATGGAATCGCTTGGCGGTCAGGCTTACGTCTCTTACACGAACAAGGAAGAGACAGGCCGCTACTATCCGTTCTATCACGGGCGCACCGAGAGCACCGGGATTCCGTACAACTACTACGTCCAGTATCCGGACAAAGACCGTTTTGAAGTCATCCACACCAAGGACATCTTCCTGGTCGAAGGGTCGGTCGGCAACGTCAAGGTCAAGAACAAGTTCGATAGCGTGCAGATCTTCAACGGCGACAAGGGATATGAAACGACGTACAAGGGGACAGCGGCGGTGGAGCCGCTCGACGTGGAAAACCACCTACGCAGGCGGCGGCACAACCTTGAGTCGGTGTTTCGCAAATGGATCCGGGATCCGAACGTGGCCCTGTTTTACGAAGGGCAGTCGGTGGTGAATGGCAAGGTGAGCGAAGGCGTGACGCTGCTGAACAGCCAGAACGATTCGGTCAGCGTGTATCTCGACCAAAGTACGCATTATCCCGTGAAGATCAGTTATTCGTGGCGCGATCCGAAGGATAAGCAGAAGAACGAAGAGTACGAGATTTACGACAACTACAAGCTGGTGCAGGGAATCTGGACGGCCCACTCCATCACGCGGTATTTTAACGGAGAGACATCGCAGCAGCGGTTTATCAACACGGCCAGCTACAACCAGAGGCTGGAGGAGACGTTGTTCGACGCGAGTGTTACTTACGACCCCAAGGCGCCGCGTAAGAAGCGGTAGGGGCCTGTTTTTCTGGTCAGGCTGGCAGGCCAATTGTCCGAATTCCCTCCCTCACCATCAGCCAAGAGCTTCTTGACACTAGTTTGATATGTGTACATACTGTACATACTCGCAGTTCTCGGGAAATACTGAGGCGGAGAAATGCTTTTCGAGTGGGATGAAGGCAAGAGGCAGAAGAATCTCGCCAAGCATCACATCGATTTTCTGGACGCCCAATTAATATTTGACGGGCCGGTATTCGAGAAAACGCAAAGCCGTCATGATTGAGGACCGCATATTCGCTATCGGTCGAATGGAAGACATCGAAATCGTCGTCGTGTATGCCATGCGGGGCAAACGGCGGCGAATGATTTCAGCCAGGAGGGTTCATTGCAATGAAAGGAAAGAGTACGCGCGCCAGCTTAACGACGCGGGCCAAGGGTGAGACTAACTTCAAGCGTTTGCGCGAAATGCGTGACGCTGACATTGACGATTCCGACATTCCCAAACTGGGGAAATTGTTTTGGAAGAACGCCAAGCTCACGATGCCCGAACCTAAAGACCGGCTCACGATTCGGGTTGACCATGATGTTGTGGAATGGCTCAAGCAAGCGGGGAGCGGCTACCAGACCCGCATCAACGCCATTCTGCGGTCGTACATGAAGGCCCACCTTGACGAAGGCGCAGGAAGGCGGGCCTGACCCGCCTTCGCAACAACGCGGCAGATTGGGCCAAATCTCTGAAAAACAGCGTCAAGTTCCCACCAAAGTACCCTCAAATATCTATCACTCCCTGAATGACTTAGCCTCGCGGCGACGGCGCGAACCACGGAGTGTGGCTGTTTTACCACAGCCGGATCGAGACCTCCGAGCGTAAGCTGATACACGGTAAAAGACTTACGCCTCTCCCCTTGACCCACGAGCAAACAATTCGCGCCGCAGTGACTTGCACTGGAGTCGGTCTTCACAGCGGCGCTCCGGTCAC
Organism: Acidobacteriaceae bacterium; assembly: GCA_043765355.1. Taxonomy (GTDB): domain Bacteria; phylum Acidobacteriota; class Terriglobia; order Terriglobales; family Acidobacteriaceae; genus Acidiflorens. The sequence continues at coordinate 5,018 of JAYUJG010000288.1, forward strand.
ACTCCGGATTCTGCCTGCTCCCGCCGGAACGGGAATCGTGTTCCATCGTACCGACCTGGAAGGTTTCCCGATCGAAGCCAGCGGACGCAATGTGGCCCGCGTCAGCTACGCCACCAGTTTGATGAAGAAGGGCGTGCTCATCTCTACCACCGAGCACCTGCTATCGGCTTTCACGGGCGTCGGCATCGACAATGCCATTGTTGAGCTGGACAATCTCGAATTGCCGATTCTCGATGGTAGCGCCCGTCCGTTTGTCGAGATGATTCTGAAGGCTGGCATCCGGAAACAGCGCAAGGCGCGGACTTATCTCCGCATCGTGCGCGAGATCGAAATGCGCGAGGGCGATAAATTTATTGCCGTGTATCCGGCGGACATCTATTCGGTTTCCTATTCCATTAACTTCCCTCATCCGCTGATCGGCAAGCAGAGTTTTTGCGTTCGGCTGACCAATGGCAGCTATCTTAAGGAGATTGCCCCGGCGCGCACGTTCGGCTTTATGCATGAAGCCGACGCGATGCGGCAGCAGGGGCTGATCCGCGGAGCATCGACCGAAAATGCCATCGTGCTGAACCGCGACGAGGTGCTCAACCCTCCACTCCGTTTCCCTGACGAGTTCGTGCGGCACAAGGTGCTCGATCTGATCGGGGACCTGGCGTTGCTTGGGAAGCAGATACTGGGCTCGGTAGTGGCCGACCGCGCGGGCCATGCGATGCATACGGCGCTGGTGTCGCGTATTCTGCGCGACCGGTCGTATTGGGAAGAGACTGAACTGGACGAGGAAGCAGGCGCCCCGGCTCTCGCTTCGGCAGCGAGCCTTAGCGGTTAGCGTCGCCGCGGCGTTCGACGGGCTTTGTGCTGTGAGCAGTGCATGGGCAGTGCTGCGAGCTACGGGCTGTGACTGGGCAAATCTGGATTTTGCTCGTGGCTCGAAGCTCAGCTCAAAGCTGCCGATTCAGTCCGCCGTGCTGGGGGCTTTCCCCAGCAGGGTGTCGGCGCTCCGCCAGGAGCCGCTGAAGTTCGGCCTTCGCTTCGACGCGGACGCGGTCGGCGTAGGCATTCGCGCTCTGCCGGTGTTCGGCGCCAAGCGGCAACAGGCGCATGCGCAGGTAGGGCTGGTCGTCTTCCAAACGGCGCAGCAGCCGTTCGGTTTTGGCGATTCTTTCGTCTAGTGTGATCATGGCTGGGAATGGAGCCGCGGCAAGCCGCGTCTCTACAGTGCCACAGTGGTGGAGGGGCGCAAGTTACAAGGTGGGTGCGGGGCGCTTCAGGCTGTGGCGGAGGAGTCCGAGCTTCCGGACTAGGGAAGCGTGGCGTAGCCTTGCAGTTTATCGGGTATTTCCTCTTGCAAGCGGTCGGTCAGCCATTTGTCCAGCTGATACTGTGAGCTTTGCGGAACCTCGGTGAAGCGAATCCCGGCGTGGCTGGTTCCGTCAGCCCAGGCGACTTGGCCGTTCAGTTCGAGCGAAATGTTGGTCTCAGGAAGAGTGAAGCGGAAGCGGCCCTTGGCATCCTTGGCCAATTTTCCGAGAACACGGATGGCCATGCCTCCCTCGCTGACGTTGGTCGCGGTGGCCGTCAAATCGGGCATATTCGGCATGATGACTTGCAGGGGCATGTCCACGGGCTGGCGGTAATAGCGGCGGCGCTCCCGCACCATAAAATTCAGAGCTGCGTTAAAACAGCGGGCGGCTTGCAGCGGGGTCAGCGGCTTCTGCATAACGAAGTTTGCGCCCGACTGGAAGGCCTTCTGCGTGGTGGTTTTCCCATTCAGGACGGCAAAGGCTACCGACTTGGCGTTGCTCTGGCTCTGGCGCAGAGTCTTCAACATGTCAAAGCCGTTTTGCATATCGTCGCAGTCGATAATGACTGCATCGAACTTGCACTTGGCCAGCAGGTCGTTGCTGCGCTCGGACTCGGCGCAAACCTGGACATCGACCGAAATCTTTTCTAGTGCCGGACGCAGCACACCGAGCAAGCATGCGTCACGGCTGATCAGAAGAGAGTCCAGATTCATGGCATTTTCGATACTACCCGTACCCGGGCGGTTGAGAAAGTGACCTAGGTACCGCGAGAATACCGTTCTTCGGATACCATGTTTTGTCTGGATTCTTTGCCCGTTTCTCGTGACACTGATTCAGTGAGTGAAACCGCCTATCTATCGCTCGGATCGAACCTGGGAGACCGGGAGGCCAACCTGCGCGCGGCGGTTGCGCAGTTGGACGCTGCCGGCCGGTTGCTGGCCCTTTCCGCGTTCTATGAAACCCAGCCGGTCGACGTTCCCGACCAACCCTGGTTTCTCAATTGTGTGATGGCGATCGATACGGATATGACGCCGAAAGAGCTGCTTCAGTTGGTGTTGAAGGTGGAAGCGGTTATGGGCCGGGTCCGCATGCGGGAGAAATGCGCGCGCAACATCGATATCGACGTGGTGCTGTTTGGGAATCGCGTGCTGGATGAGCCGGGCTTGAAGATTCCACATCCCGCCATGCACCGGCGGCGCTTCGTTCTGGAACCATTGGCCGAAATCGCGCCCGATGCGCTGCATCCTGAACGGGGCAAGACCGCGCGCGAAATACTGCAGGCGTTGGAGGCCGGACAAACCGTTCGCAAGCTCTGAAGCGTGCATCCCCGCCATTATCGGGTTCTATGTTTGCCCGAAGCTCAAAGATCGAGGCTCAAAGCCAATTGCTTGCACCCTTCCCGATGCAAATTCAGCCTGCATCGAGATAAGCTCCGCTAATCGCGGCTATAACCGATTTCTATTTGTGTGGCCGCTTCCGACGCGATAGCCTGTGTAGTCCACCGGGCACTCAATCTGATTTCAGGGCAGTACACAAACTAAGGAGATGCATGTCAACTGAACTGAGGAATTTTCTAGCGATCCCCTACGATGAACTCGAAGAGATGAATCTGAAGGCCAAGAAGCAGCGCCTGGACCGCGTGGCTCCTCACAAAATTCAG
>JAYUJG010000289.1:0-9873 GCA_043765355.1 Acidobacteriaceae bacterium
AGCCCCGGCCAACCTCACCAACAAGACACTCCTTCAGCATTACTTCTGTAATTCGGCGGCGCGATAGAGGAACGCTCCCACTGGCATCAGCCTCATTCTGTATCGCTACCCTCAAAGCCCGCAGCCACCAAATCCGGCAACTTGAAAATCCGCTGTGTCCCGGTCATCCTGCCGCCGATCTCCACCTCGCCGTCATCTTCCAGATTCTTCCTGACCCCAGAGATTTGAGCGTCGGCAAGATGCAGGGCGGGAAGGGCACGGCTTTCAGCCGTGCCGCCCACAGCCAATAACGATTCGGGCTTTAAGCCCCCGCGGGACGCCCGCGAACGGGATGCGCGCAATTCGCGGCGGAGGTTGGCGGCGTCGCGCTCCCGGTACTCGGGGGTGGTGAGATTATGTTGGCCCTAGCTATCCTTGCGATATAACAGGTCGCGCATGGCTTGCCGGCGAGCCTCGTTGGCTTCGCTGTCGGTCTTGCGCTCGACGGCATCTTTGCGGGGACTCTTTCCGGATTCGACAGGCTCTTCGACACTGCACTCGGGGCAGCGGTTGGCAAAACCTGGTTTGTCGGGCTTCAGCTCGAACTCTTCCGAGCAGATGCTGCAAGTCTTGATGGGGAAAGCCATCGGGAATATCTTAGCAAACAGTCGAATCTCTGGAACCATCGCGCAAGTCAGTTTCGGTTTCGCAAGTTAATCTCATCCCAACTGGTTCCAAAAACGCTGCCGTCGGCCGAATGGTAGTTCCGGCGCTAGGGGCACGGAGGTCTCGCTCTGCACCCAGGTCAGCGCCCAAAGAACGGGCGCGAACCTGGGGCACCATCTCTTTGACCTCCACAGACTCCAGCTTTGCCCAGAGTCTGTGGGATTGGGAATCGGGCCTAAAGCCGCGACGCCTTCGCGCGTTTCTTTTCCGCCAGCCGAAGCGGTGCCGTAGAAGCCAGTTCCACGCGGTTTCTGCCTTTGTGCTTGGCGCGATACAGAGCCTGATCGGCGGCTTGGATTACCTGCTCGGGCTGGCGGTAGCGCGTGCTGGGCTCGGCCACTCCGATGCTAACGGTGACCGATAGACGATCGGGCTGGTCGGGCTGCGGCCCGAACCCTGTTTTCTTCTTTGCGGATTTTCTGCGGTCGGACTCATTCGTGCGGAGATCCTTCGCGGTATCAATTCTTGTTTCAGCCCTGCGCTCCGACCCGCGCATTTGAAACGTGGATTGTTCGATCATGTGCCGCAGCGCGTCCAGGTGGTCGAACGCTTCTCTAGCCGACGCGTTACGAAAGACGATGGCAAACTCTTCGCCGCCGCAGCGAAAGGCCTGGCCGGCACCTCCCACTTCAGACAGGCGGCTGGCCACCATGCACAATACCTGGTCGCCAACATCGTGCCCGTAGGTGTCGTTGAATTTCTTGAAGTGGTCGATGTCAACGATGGCGATGGCGTATTGCTGGTCGAGCGAAAGCAGAGACTCGTTAAAGGCGCGGCGTCCGCGGATACCGGTGAGTTCGTCGTGATAGGCGAGTACGTAGGACGTTTCAATCAACGAGGCGCCGAGGATCAAGGCGGCGGTGGCTACGTAGGCGGTGGAACCCTTGCCGACCGGGGCAAATTGCAGCCACAGGAAAACGGCAGCCACCGACCACGCGAAGCCGGGTTCGATCGGCTTGCGCGTTCGAAAAAAACGCCAGATGAATACTGCGATGGCTGCGATAAAAGTCGACAAGAGCCACAGTGGGATTGCGGGTACGCCCGAGGAGTGCGAATTTGCAGGACTGTTTTCTGGCCGGCAGGCCACCGCGAAAACTACCGATTCCAGAAAGAGTAATCCGAAGCGGGGCGCGATGCCTGCGACGATCAGGCCGCGCTCGCGCATTTGGGCAAACGCGATGAAATTCAGCGGGACCATCAGAGCGGCGAGCGCGACGGCGGTGTGTCCGGGGCCAGTGACGATGTTTCCGGGTTGAAGCGGCCCGGAGAAAAAACTAACCGCTCGATGCGCTAGCAACAGCACGAGCAATGAAAACAATACCCGGCTGGAATTGAAGCGCCAGGCCAGAAGCAATCCGGCGGCGAACACCGCCGCGTAGTAGAAGCTGAGCGAGGGCGCGACTTGCACGAACAGCGCGCTGGTGACCAGCGCCGTCGACAGCGCCAGCAACAATCCGCCGGGAACCAGCCACGCCTTCCATGTTCTGGCGTTCACCTCTTCAGGATACGGCAGACGGGCGCGGGGCGCGGTTATGTTTCGGGCACGCGTGAATCCGAGTGTGCCTCCGTGCCCCTCTGTGTACCCCGTGGTTGAAGCTCTTCGACGGTGCCGAATCGAATTGCCGAGGGCCTCTCCTTTTACCTGGCGATTGGCCCTGCTACTGCGCAGGCACCGAGCGGTGATAGTCTTCCCTGTTCCTGTTTCGCGAATAATCGCACTCCATCGCTCTCCATGGCCCGCGCATCTCATCCCGCCCTTCGCATCGCAATCGACACTGGAGGCACGTTCACCGACTGCGTGTGGGTGGAGGCCGGCGCGCTTCGAACCCTGAAAGTTTTTTCGACGCCCGACGATCCATCGCGTGCGATTGCCGAAGCGCTGCGCAAGATCGCCGGCACGCGCCCTGAAAAGCTGAACTGTCTGCCGAAGAACTCAGTTTTGTATCGGGGTATCTCTTCAGCGATGCCGCAAATCCAGCCGAATCCGTCGCCCCTTCAATGGCCGCTGACTCTTTTGCACGGCACGACCGTCGGCACCAACGCCTTGCTGCAAAGAAAAGGAGCGCGCGTCGCGCTGATTACGACTGCGGGATTTGAAGACGTGATTGAGATCGGGCGGCAGGCGCGGCCTCGCTTGTATGACTTTTTCTTCGATCGCATCGAACCTCTGGTGCGCCGCGATCACAGATTCGGCGTCGCCGAGAGAACGGATTCCCGAGGCAAGATTCTAGAGCGGCCATCGGAAGCGGAGTTGATGCGGCTGCGGGAAGCGGTGCGGCGCGCCGATCCGGATGCCATTGCCATTTCGTTCTTGTTTTCGTTCGCCAATCCCGCGAACGAAGTTGCCGTGGCCGCGGCCCTGGCGGAACTCGGCAAGCCGTTGTCGGTCTCTCACCGCATCTTGCCGGAATTTCGCGAATTCGAACGCACCAGCACGGTTGTCGTGAACGCCTATTTGCAGCCGCTCATGCAGAGCTACATGGAAAAGCTGGCGGCTCGCGCGGAAGAAAAAGTCGCGACCGGCTCGATCGCGGCTAAGCGCGCGTTTCGTCCACGCATCTTCGTCATGCAATCGAGCGGCGGCATCACGGCGTTGGAGTCGGCGGCGCGCGAACCGGTGCGCACCGTCTTGTCAGGTCCGGCTGGCGGCTTGGTCGGCGCAGCGGCGATGGCCAGCCAGAGCGGGTTCCACAAAATTATCTCGTTCGATATGGGAGGCACATCAACCGACGTCGCGGCGGTGCAGGGCGAGGTTAAAACCGGAGGCCAATCCGAAATAGCCGGACTTCCTGTGGGAGTCCCAATGCTTGCGATTCACACGGTCGGCACCGGGGGCGGATCGCTCGCTCGTTTCGATGCGGGCGGATCGCTGCGCGTGGGGCCGGAATCGGCAGGCGCCGCTCCCGGTCCAATCTGCTATGGCCGCGGAACCGAACCCACCGTCACCGACGCGAATCTGCTCATGGGCCGCCTTCGTCCCGAACGATTCCTAGGCGGAGAGTTTGTCCTCGACCTGGAAAGAGCGCGCCGAATCACGTCGGAGTGGTTGAAGAGACAAGGCTCGCGCCTGAGCGTGGAAGCTTTTTCCGCCGGCGTCGTGCGCGTGGTGAATGCCAACATGGAGCGGGCGCTGCGCGTGGTCTCGATCGAGCGGGGATACGATCCGCGCGAATTTGCGCTGGTCGCATTTGGCGGCGCGGGCAGTCTGCATGCCTGCGAACTGGCCGAAGCACTGGCGATTCCGACGGTGATCGTTCCGGCGCGGCCCGGGGCGCTGTCGGCGTTTGGCATTCTGGTCAGCGATGTGGTCAAGGATTACTCGCGCACCGTGCTCTGGCGAATTGCCAATGGTCTGCCGCGGGCAGAAATGCAGCGAGAATTTCATCGGCTGGAAGCGGCGGCTCGAAAAGAATTTCGCGCGCAGAAGTGGCGCGGCGCGCCGCTATTGGATAGGAGTCTCGACGTGCGCTATCGCGGGCAGGGCTACGAACTCAATGTTCCCGCGACGGGTGACATCGCGGCCCAGTTTCATGACGAACATCGGCGTTGCTACGGGTATCACCATGAGGGACGAGAGATTGAACTGGTTACCCTGCGTCTGCGGGCGCGTTTGCGGACGCCGCCTCTGCAAACCGTGGAAAAGGCGGCTCGGCGACAACCGAAGCCGCGCGTCTCTCCCGTAGAACGCGCGCTGGTGATGTTTGGAGGCAAGAAAGAAGTCACTCCCGTTTTTGAACGCGGCGATTTGATCCCGGATCAAACCGTGAGCGGGCCGGCCGTAATCACGGAATACAGCGCAACCACGATAGTGCCGCCGAAGAAGAGCTTTTGCGCGGACCGTGCTGGCAATCTCCTGATTGCGGTGAAGTGAGTCCTGGTCTGGCTACCGTCAATGAGATTTAACTCGGCCTTCGAGTGATCGGTTTCTTCGGCAAACTGTTTAATTTATCCCTGCCGCTTCAGCGCACGATCGAGTGTCTGGTCGAGTGCCGCTCTGGCCTTTTCGTACTCTTCCGCGCTGATCTTGCCTTGCTTGCGTTCCACTTCCAGTTGAAACATTTCTTCTTTCAGAGCCTCAAGCAACATCGATGACCTGGCCGCCGGAACAGCGGCTATCGATTGCGCAGACGGAGTTGTCGCAGCTGATGTACGTGAAGCGAAAGGCTCCGCCAGGGACGTGGCCGCCGCATTCGTGGCTGAAACCAGAGCGACCGGAGTTGCTGGAGGCGGCCGCTTCGTGACTACCCATCCGCCGATTGCAAGCAACAAAACGAATCCGCCCAGAATCGGCCAGCGATACTTCTGCAAAGCATCCGGCGCATCGATTGGCACGCCCAGCCCTCCCCCCGGACGATTGTCGCGTCCTTGCCCTTGTCTTTGTCCCTGCCCTTCCTGTTGTTGATCCTGTTGCTGGACCGCACCCGAGGCCGTTTCTCCCGGACCCTCGGTAATCACGCCATTCCCCTTCAGCGTGAATGCAAGCGCCTGGCCAGCTTTCGTCCCTTGCGCGACTTCAACGGTGCTGTCGCCCTGCTGCGGATTTTGAACGTTCTGGAAACTGGGAGAATCCGACTTAAACTGCATCGTCTTCGGCAGCACCACGACCAGATGCTGGGCCGCATACAGCGGCTTGGGATCAATCTTGATCTCGCCCGTATAAGGCAACGTGAACTCCACCTGAAACTGCGTCTCCCCGGGCCGCAACGGAAAATTAAGAGCATAGCGATTCTTCTCCGCCTGCGGAGCGGCTTCGGTGGCGATCGGCTGCCCATTTGGAGCGCGAGCCTGCGCCTGCTCAATCTTCGCCCCCGGAGGCAGAAAGAATTCAAAGTTATGATCGTTCATCTGCGTGACGGCTGGCGAAGAAGTGTTATTGACGACAAAGAGGCGAACGCCCTGCATCGTGCCTCCCGAAGGCCCGCTGTCGGCCTGAAAGCGAATCACATCGGCAGTCACGCTGAGCCCGGTAACTTTCGTCGCCACGTCATACACCTTGACCTCGACGGAAGCAACCCCCGGAGGCGCCATCTGATGATAAGTAACTCCCTGATGGACGGCGCGAATCAGATGCGGCCCCGCTCCGCCGCTAAGCGTGAAACTGAATTTTCCGCCGCCATCGACCTTGGTGTTAGCGGCGATTTCCATCCCGCTAGTGAGGTTAATCAAAATGACTTCATCGCCGACCGCGGGCTTGCCCGTGGTGGCATTGGTGACGGTGCCAGAGAGCGTCTGCGCGGCGGCGGACAAAGTCAGCGATAAGATCGCGGCCAGCAGTGCGAACTGTGCGAGTTTCTTCAAAAACAACTCCTTTTGATAACGGGCGGATCAGAAATCATTGTGTGACCAAAGCCTCACGTCCGTGACAACAGTCGCAGTTATGCCGCCAAAAATCAGCGCTACTAAGGCGCTGCAAATGCAGACAGCAACCCAGAACAGCATCACCGCCAAAATAGCCATGATCTGCATATTGGAAACTCTGGTTCACGAACATGCTCTAGCGTCGACAAGTTCTGCAGTAATCAACAAGCTACCCCACCTGCCCCGCCACCACTTCCAGTCGCCCAATCTCCGCCATGATCGCCGCCGCTTCCTCTTCCAGCGACCCGCGCATGGATTGATAATCCACGTCCGGCACCTTGCCCGCCTTGTATTCGAAATTCAGGTCGCGCAGATTCTCGTAGACCGCTTCCTTGCGCTCCCGCAGATAGCCAAGCCGCGTCTTTTCCTCTCCCGCATAAACCTCGCCCGGATAAAAGAAGACATAGTAGAGAGCTGCGACAGTAAAAAAAGAGCAGATAAACAGAATCATAAGTCGGTCTCCCTCCGGGCCTTGCGGCGAAACTCGTCAAGTTCGCTCCCCGGCAAAATCACGATGCCATCCGCCAGAGCCGGTGCCGGCCGATTCTTCCACGACCGGACTACATAAATCACGAACGAGAGACCAAACGCCAACGCCGCGAACGGCATGATCCAGGCCACGCGATTGAAGCCCGTAGTGGTGGGCGCGGCAATCACCGTCGGCCCGTATGCCTGCACAAAACCTTGCAGGATCAGGTCGTCATTATTCCCTTTATCGATCCCTGCCGCGAGTTCGTCGCGCATCTTGTCGGAGTAGGTGCAGCCAACGTGATTGCACTCCAGCAATATCTGGTTGCACCCGCAAGCGCACATCATCCGATGGCCAAGGTCTTTAAAGCGAGCATCAGAATCGCCCGCACCAAGGAAAAGAAAAACAGCAGCGCAGAGAACGATACCGTGAAGCGCGCGGCGTCCGGATCCACTCGCTTTTGGGTGGCGCAGCGCTTCAGCGCTGCGGTATCCAGCCAATTTTGACTCCGGCTTTAGCCGCTGAGGTCCCCCTGCCTGCGCCGGCAAAACTTTTTCGATCGCATTGGGCTCCAGCCTCATCAATCCCCCGCTCCCGCCTGCGCCGGAGTCCGCACCGGTGCCGCCACCGGCACCCGCGCCACAGCCGCATTCGGCACCAAAGCCACAACCGTCCCAAACACCATAATGATCAGCCCAATCCAAATCCAGGGCACCAGCGGATTCAAATGCGCCTTGATAATGGGCCGCCCGGTCGTCTCATTCTTGCCTTCATAAACCAGATAAACATCGGTCACCAAAAACAAATCCTCGCGGAAGCTCGGATAAATTCGCGGCAAAGTCTGCGGCTGCTGGCTCGCCTTATAAAAGCGCCGCTCCGGATACATTGTCGTGACCTGCTTGCCGTCGCGAAACACTTTGATGATCGCCCATTCGTTGCCGTAATTCGGATTGTCGTCCTGCGTATACGATTGGCAGACCAAGGTGTAAGGCCCGATGTTGATCTTGTCGCCAAAGCCCATCTCTTTTTCAACTTCTTTGTTGAAGGGAGTTCCCAGAATTCCAATCACGACCAGCGCCACGCCAAAGTGAACGATGTATCCGCCATAGCGCCGCGTGTTTCTGTGGGCTAGCTGAGCCATCGCCGCGAAAAGATTCTGTCCGCTCTTGCCGGCAATGACGCGTCCCCCGCGCAGGAATTCTGAGATGACGGTGAACGCCACCAAAGCCGCCAGCACCGCCGCGAGCGTCGCGTAGAAGTAAGAAGGGTCTTCCCAGGGACGCACCCCGAAAAGAATCATCATCCCGCCCACTGAAAGCGCGCCGATCATCGGATAAAGAAAATTGCGCTTCAAGCTTTCGAGAGAAGTCTTGCGCCATGCAAGCAGCGGTCCAATCGCCGTCAACAGCAGCAGCAGCAGTGCCACCGGCACCGCAACCCGATTAAAAAACGGAGCCCCCACCGTGACTTTATGTCCCTGAACAAAATCGGAAATGATCGGAAAAAACGTGCCCCACAAAATCGTGAAGCAGACCGCCAGCAGCAGCACATTATTAAACAGAAAGCTGGATTCGCGCGAAACTACCGCCTCCAGTTTGTGCTCGCTTCTGAGGTGCCCGCGGTTCAACACCAGAAAATAAATACAAACTGCGAGAGTCAGCCCTATAAAAACGAGAAACCATGTCCCAATGGAAGACTGAGCAAACGCATGCACCGAACTGATCACGCCAGACCGCGTAAGAAATGTCCCCAGCATCGAAAGCAGGAACGTCGCGAAGATCAGCGACATGTTCCACACTTTCAACATCCCGCGCTTTTCCTGCATCATCACGGAATGCAAGAACGCAGTGCCGGTGAGCCAGGGCATCAGCGATGCATTTTCCACCGGATCCCACCCCCAGTAGCCGCCCCATCCGAGCACCGCGTAAGCCCAGTGCGCGCCGAGAAAGACGCCGATCGTAAGGAAACACCACGTCACCATGGTCCAGCGGCGCGTGATCTGAATCCATTTCTCGCCGGGATATTTCATGATGAGCGCGCCCAATGCAAATGCAAACGGCACGGTGAAGCCAACATATCCGAGATACAGCATCGGCGGATGGATCACCATCTCGGGATATTGCAGAAGAGGATTCAGCCCAGTCCCATCCAGCGGAAGCGCGCCCTCCATCACCGCAAACGGATGCGCCGCAAAATTCAGAATCAGCAAAAAGAAAACCTGCACCGACGCGATGACCACCGAAGCGTATGCAAACAGCCGCTGATCGGTCTTGTAGCGCAAGCGCAGAACGAATCCATAACCGGCGAGCAGCAAAGACCAAAAAAGCAACGATCCTTCCTGCCCCGACCAAAGCACGGCAAACTTATAAGCCGCAGGCAGGTCGCGATTGCTGTGATGGAAAATGTAGGCGATGGAAAAGTCGTCGTTAAACGCGGCCGTCACCAGAACGACGGCAGCCAGTACCACAGCGCCGAATGTCGCAATCCCAGCGCGGCGCGCAGTCTCTCCCAGTCGAGCCGACCCGGCATCTTTATGGAACAACGCCAAAAGGCCTGCCAGAAAAGAGTACGCACTCAGGCACAAAGCCAGCAGGAGCGCAAAACTTCCGATTTGAGACATCGCTGGGGACCCCAATTACCTTCAGAACATTTTTTCAGAGAAGCGCGTGCGATGCAATCGACGGAACGCCGGAGGCATCGCTACGATGCTAAGACTAAACCTACCACGGAGGCACAAAGGCACGGGGAAGATCGAAGAATCGGAAGTTCTCCGGACTCGGTGTCTCCGTGGTCGATTTTCTGTCTCCGGTTTTACTTGTCCAGCGGATACCCCTTCTCCCGCCAATCGCGAATCCCACCATCCATCGAGATGACGTTGGTATACCCCATCTTCTGCAGATTGTCAGCCGCCATCGCCGACCGAAACCCGCCGCCGCAATAAAGCACCAACTCGGTATTCAGCTCGGGATACTTGCCCTCAATGTCGCGCTCGATAATGCCCTTGCCCAAGTGGACAGCCCCCGGCAAATGGTCCGCGTCAAACTCGCGATCTTCGCGCACATCGACCAGAACAAACTTGTCGTGCCGATCCAGCCGCGCCTTCACGTCATCAACACTAGTTTCGCGGACGCGCTGCTTAGCGTCCTCAACAATCTTCAAGAACCGAGGAGGATGAGTATGACCCATAGAATGTTCTCCAAATATCAATACGCCCGTGTGGTGACGGGGCTTTGCCCCGTTGTACTGACTCACCGTGTAGAGGCGCGGCAAGCCGCGTCTCTACGGAATCAGCAGAATCTTCCCCGTCGTCTTCCGTCCCTCAAGATCCCGATGCGCCTGCT
>JAYUJG010000290.1:0-6142 GCA_043765355.1 Acidobacteriaceae bacterium
CCTTATCAGTAAACAGGTGGCCAGACTTTTAAGCCACGACTGGCTTTGTCGCAACCACCGGATCGACGCGCAAAGTGAGTCCATCGACCTGGCGCACCACGATGCGCTCTCCGGCTGCCACGTTGATCGCGGACTCGGCGTCCCAAAGTTCGCCGTGCACAAACACCTTTCCGGCAGGTGCCAGCGCCGTCTGCGCGACGCCGATTTCGCCGATCAGCCCTTGTTCTCCGGTCACGACCTTATTGCGACGCGCGCGCAGGCCAAGTGTCATCAGGAAAGCGGTAATGATCCCGAGTGGAACGCTGACCGCGAGCGCGGTTGCGAGACGCACCCGCATTTCCGGGATGGGGCCGTCGACCAGAAAGAGTCCGCCAAGAGTCAGCAGCACGATCCCTCCCGTGGTGAGGATGCCGTGGCTCACGAACTTTGCTTCGGCGGCGAAGAGCGCAAACGCCCCGATGATCATTGCAATCGCCGCGAATCGGACGGGCAGCAGGTTGAGCGCGAACGCCGCCAGAAGAATGAAGACCACACCCACGGTTCCAGGAATGACCGCGCCGGGATGGTTGAATTCCGCATAGAGCGCGAGCGCGCCGATCGCCATCAGAATGAATACGACGTTCGGGTCCATGAGGTACGACAGGATGCGCTGCTTCAGCGTCATCGGGTAATCGCGCACGGATTGGTCGGCGAGATTCAGGGTGACGCTCGTGCCGTCAAATCGCTTGAAGTTCTTTCCCTTGAGTTGGTGAAATAAATCCTGCTCACTCGGAGCGATGTATTCGATCAGCTTCTTGTCGAGCGCTTCCTGATCGGTGAACGACTTCGACTCGCGGACGGCGCTCTCGGCCAGCTCGACGTTGCGTCCGCGCTTGGCAACGACGGAGCGCATCAAGGCTGCGGCGTCGTTTTCCATTTTTAGTTTCATCACGTCGTCCATCTTGCCGCCGAGGATGACGGGATGCGCCGCGCCAGTATTGGTCCCCGGAGCCATCGCGGCAACGTCTCCCGATTCGAGGATGAAGAAGCCAGCCGATGCGGCGCGACTGCCGCTCGGCGTCACATAGATGATGACGGGCACGGGCGACGCCACGATCTTTTCGATGATCTCGCGCGTGGAATCGAAGAGCCCGCCGGGAGTGTTGATCTCGATCAGAACTGCCTGATCATGATGGGCGACGGCCGCTTCGAGTGCGCGGGCAATGTATTCGGTGGTGACCGGCTGGATGGCGTCGTTGATGGAAACCTTTAGGACATCGGCGGAGCAGAGAGTGGCTAGAGCCAGAATGACCAACAAGACGCGCGACAGCGAAAGTATGGGTCGTGCGGACAGAGAGCTTGAACCACGGAGTACACAGGGGACCACGGAGGACTTAGGCAGAGATTTCTCTTTCCCGCGATCCGAGAAGCGGGGGCTGAGAACCGAGAACCGAGAACTGAGAACTGACAGCTGACAACTGAGAACTGATTTCATGGCTGCGCTTTCTCCGCGAGCTTGGCTGCTAACGTGCGCTTCAAGTCGTGTCCGGCGGAATTGCCGGGTTCCAGTTGCAGCGCCCGGTTGATGTTCTGGGCGGCGGATTCCATGCGATTTTCGCGCAAGTCCAGGCGCGCAAGGATCAGATAAGCCTCGGCGGATTCGCGAATACGAAGCGCGGCTTCGGCTTGGTCTCGCGCTTCGCGTGCATCGCCACGAGCCGCATAGTCTTCGGCAAGCGCGGCCAGGGGCGCGGCGCTTGCCGGATCCACCGCAGCGGCGTGGCGGAATTCGGACGCGGCTTCGGTGCTGAATCCGTGAGCCATGAGTTCTTTTCCAAGTTCGATGTGATAACGAGAATGCGTGCGCGGATCCGATCGCGCAAATCGCTCTTCAGCCCAGCTTCCCATTTGCGTGGTCATCTGGCGGAAGGCGTCTTCTTCATAGGTGCGCTTGATGCGCTCGAAGGGAGCCTTCGTTGTCGCGCTGCTCGGAACGATGCTTCCCGCGGTTGGCGTTGCAGTCAGGGAGTCGAGCAGGCTCTTCGCTTCGCTGTCGCTCGGACGGTGTTCGAGCGCCGCCCTAAACTCTCGCACCGCGCCGGTTCGATCACCAGAGAGGTTGAGAGTCACTGCCATGTTGAAGTGATAGTCCGAATCGCTCGGATCATTCTGAATGGCTCGCTCGAAATAGTCAGCGGCCTTTTTTTGGCCGCGTCGCGCCGCGACCGCGCCCAGATTGTTGTAGACCTCGGCCAGAGGCAGTCTCGCGGCGACGAATTCGAACGCACTCTGGGATCTGACGAAGTCTCCGTGAGCGTAAGCCGCGAGACCGAGATAGAAGTTTGCTTCCCGCGCGACGGTTGACGAGTGCGGCACTTGGCCGAGCGCTGTAATCGCCGGTTCGTAGGAGCGCTCGGCGTAATAAGTCTTGCCCAGCTCCAGCCAGGCCTGCGCGTAGGACGAATTGAGGGTGACGGCGCTGTGATACTGCCGAAGTTTTTCTTCGTTTGTGGTGGCTGACATGCCGCGAACGTAATGTTCCAAAGAGTCCAGACGAACCGGAATTACGCTCGCTACATATTTGTCTTTGGGAACGCTGAAGTCCGCGCGGATCAAGCGCAACAGATCCCAGGCTAGCGCGGACTGCAGGGTGCCGAGATCGGCCAGCGCGGCGGACTCCGTGGCGGCGGGCGAAAGTCTCTGCGCACGCATGTCGAGCAGCTGCGCGACCACCGTTAGGCTCGTGCCGTCGTAGCGATAGGAGCCGAGCACCGCGTAGTCAACGTCCATCTGTTCGGCGAGGCGGTAGAGCGTGGCGCGCGATGGATGCACGCCAGCTGGAACTCCCTGACGGTCATAGGCGCGGAGTCGCTCCTCTCGGCTGGCAACATAGAGAACCGGAGAATTCAGTTGCTCGTGAAATGTTTCGCTAAAAGACTCACCCAGCCATTCCAGCCCGGGGGTCGGAGAAACATTTTCAAAAGGAATCACGACCATGGTTCGGCCAGCGGCGGGAGTGTTCTGGGCGTGAAGAGCGGAGCTCAGCATGGCCGAAAGAAGCACGACCGAAAGAAGCAGGGCCGATAGGGCGAGGAATGGAACCGCGCGTTGGAAGACGGCTTTCACGACCAGATGATTATATCGGCTCCTCAATATCGGCAGCAGAGAAGGTTTGGTAGCGCTGGCGTCCCGCCGGCTAGGGTGCTGGTTGCCAAATCGATCCTACCTGTCGATCTTGCGTGTGATGGGCCTGCTCGCGCCGGCCTCGTCGCGGCGCCCAGGCGGCGGGCGTGACGCCCTCCGGACAGCCGGCGAGACGCCAGCGCTACTTTACAGCCGCCGGGACGGCAGCGCTAAGGTTTGGATTCGGGCCAGCCGGGCAGATCGTTACTGCCGGTAATCAGCCTTGCGCCGCGTTCGTAGGTGAGATACGACCAGGCCCACTGAATCATGACCAGAATCCGATTGCGGAATCCGATCAGGAAAAAGATGTGGACGAAGAGCCACGCCAGCCAGGCGAAGTATCCGGACAACTCGAACTTGCCGCGCTGGGCAACCGCGGCGGCGCGGCCGATTGTCGCCAGACTGCCTTTGTCGTGGTAGTGAAAATTGAGGCGCGGCTGATTTTTCAGGTCGCGAGCGATGGTGCCGGCAACCCAATTGCCCTGTTGGATGGCGACCGGCGCGACTCCGGGCAGCATCTTGCCGTTTGCGTCGTTGAGCGCAGCGAGATCGCCAAGAACGAAGACTTCGCGATGTCCGGGAATACTAAGATCGGGTTGCACGAGCACGCGGCCAGCGCGGTCGATGGGAACGCCGAGTTTCTGTCCGAGAGGCGACGCGGCCACTCCGGCCGCCCATAAGATCACGGCGGCGGAAATCTTTTCGTCGCCGACCCAGACTGCTCCGGGCTCGACGCGGTTGACCATGTGAGAGGTGCGAACCTCCACGCCCAATTGTTTTAGCTGGTCTTCGGCTTTGCGCGAAAGACCTTCGGAATAGGAGGCGAGAACGCGCGGGCCGCCTTCGATAAGCAGGATGCGGGTCTGCTTCGGATCGATATTACGGAACTCGCGGTTCATGGCGTGGCGCGCGATTTCGGCCAGAGTGCCGGCGAGTTCGACGCCGGTCGGACCGCCTCCGATGACCACGAACTGAAGAGGAAGTGGGTTGGGCGCTTGAGGGATCTGGCGTTCGGCGAGTTCGAAGGCCAGCAGAACGCGGCGTCGGATTTCCAGCGCGTCTTCAATCGTCTTGAGGCCGGGGGCAAGAGGCTCCCACTCTTGATGCCCGAAGTACGCGTGGGTAGCGCCCGAAGCGACGATCAGAAAGTCGTAATCGAGTGATTGCTCCTTGGTCACAACTTGCTTCTGCCCCAGGTTGAAATCGACTACTTCTTCAAGTAACACTTTGATATTGGAGTGGGCTCGCAATATCCAGCGGATAGGTGCCGCAATTTCGCCCGGAGACAGACCTGCCGTGGCAACCTGATAGAGCAGGGGCTGGAAGGTGTGGTGGTTTCTGCGGTCGACAACGGTGACCTGCACGGGAAGACGAGCGATGCGGCGAGCCGCAGTCAGGCCTGCGAATCCGGCTCCTACGATTACGACCTTCGGCTTTCGATCGCGTGGTGTGGGCATCGGCGTTGGCATTGTTGTCTGCTTGAGCCTCTACTATAGAGATTCACGGAATGGCTGTTCCGCCGAAAACTTTTAACGCTTCGGTGGTTGCTCCGGCGCAGAGGCCATCCTGGAAACAATCGGAGGTTCTTTGGACCTTGCAACTTTACCTTTTAACTTTGAAACCGGGCATCTCGGAAACGCTATACACTGCTGTTTCCCATGTGGATGAGCCCAACCGAGCCTGGTTCGACAGCCCTGCGTTTTCTTTTGCCCTCGGTGCGCGACCTGATCTTTCTTCTTCTTTTCTGGTCGGTGCTGGCGGGCCCGCTTTCGAATCGCCCGCTGGCGGATGCGGACATCGGATGGCATATCCGTACGGGCGAATTGATTCTGGCAACGCATTCGATTCCTCGCACCGATCCGTTTTCTTCCACAATGCAAGGTCAGCCCTGGTTTGCCTGGGAGTGGTTGTACGACACTCTGCTGGCGATTTTGCATCACGCGTGCGAACTGAACGGAGTGGTCTGGCTGTGCGCCTCGCTGATCGCGGTTACCTACATGCTACTTCTGTCGCAACTGCTGAAGCGGGGCACTGGCCTGCTGCTGGCGATGATATTGATGCTGTTGGCGGAGGCTGCCGCTACGATTCATCTCTATGCACGGCCGCATATTGTGAGCTGGCTTTTTTCTTTGCTCTGGTTTGCAGTGCTCGAGCGCTGGGAATCGTGCGACGACGGAACCGGGCCGCGACCGATCCGGCGGATTCGATGGGTCAGATGGCCCCGATGGCCCCGATGGTTCTTTCCCGCGTCAATGGTGCTTTGGGTCAACCTGCATGGCGGATGGGTCTTTGGAATAGCGCTGCTCGGCATCTACACGCTGGCTGCGTTCGCGGAGAGCGTGCGCTGCAAGGATGCGTTAGCCGCGATTCGCGCGCGCCATCGAGCGCGGGCGATGGCTTGGACATGGCTAGCGTCCGCCATCGCGACCCTGGTAAATCCGTTTGGCTGGCGTTTGCATGCGCACATCTATCGTTATCTCGGCGATCGCTACCTGATGAACGGGATCGACGAGTTTCGCTCGCCCGATTTTCACGGATGGGCGCAGCGGTGTTTTGCGGCGATTCTGCTGCTGGTGTTGATTTCGTTTGCGAGTCGTACTTCGAGCCCGAGCAAATTGCGGTTGAGCCGTTTGCTGGTCGTGTTGCTCTGTGCGTACGCGGGATTTTATTCGTCGCGCAATCTTCCCGTTTCCTCGATGCTTCTGGCGCTGATCGCCGGGCCGGTTCTGTGGGAAAGTTTCGTAGCCCTTGCTCATCAACCGGGCGCGTGGCGCTGGCTGCGCAAGAGCGTGTCGCGAATTTCAGATTTCTCCGACCGCATGGGCGCGCAGGAAATGCAGCTTCGCGGACATCTCTGGCCGTTTGCGGGGATGGCGTTTGCGCTGGCGATTTGTCTGCCAGGTGGATGGCTCGGCTCACGGCAAGTGATTCATGCGAAGTTTGATCCGCGGAAAGTGCCGGTCGCGGCGGTGAATTTCCT
>JAYUJG010000291.1:0-3552 GCA_043765355.1 Acidobacteriaceae bacterium
GAAGAGTGATTACTCCCGCCCTTGCAAAAAACGCAAGGACGGGGCACCCAATGTTCTGGTTGGGGAAGGAAAGCAACATCAGAGGCTCGGCCACCCGCCTCCATAAATCATATCTTCCAGTTGGTAGTTAGTTTCCGAGTTCTCGCCTCGGCCGAAGTCAGGCAATTGGGGCCGGAGGTGTTTATGTCCGCCTATTCGTTGCGTTCTCTCCTCTTCGTTAGCGTTCTCAGCAACTTACTTTTTTCCGGCGCGCTCTACGGGCAACAAGGTGGAGCAGTACGGGTTACACAAGCAGTGGATAACAACGCCACGGTGACACTCAAGGGGAATACCCATGAGTTAGCGCGCGCGGAATTTGACCGAGGCGAAGCTCCCGCCTACCTGCCGATGAAGCGCATGTTGCTGGTGCTCAAGCGCAGCCCCGAACAAGAAACGGCGCTCATGCAAATGCTCGACAGCCAGCAGGACAAACACTCTCCCAGTTATCACCGGTGGACGACGCCGCAGGAATTCGGAACGAAGTTTGGACCGGCGGACTCCGACGTTGCCGCTGTAAGCAACTGGCTCAAGTCCAGCGGATTTGAGGTTGCGCCGCCGAGTACGGGTCGCACCGTTATCGAGTTTTCGGGAACAGCGAGCCAGGTGAAGGCGGCGTTTCATACCGCCATCCACAAATTCGTAGTGAACGGAAAGGAGCATTGGGCCAACGCGAGCGATCCGCAAATCCCCGCCGCGCTCGCGCCGGTCGTCGCGGGCGTGCATACCCTGCATAACTTCTTCAAGCAGCCCCAGATTGCTCGGACGAAGAAGCTACCCGCCACCTTTGCAAAGACTCCCGTGCCGCACGTGACGTTCTCGAATGGAGTACATGGATTGGCCCCCTTGGACTACGCGAAGATTTACAACTTTACGCCTGTCTACAACGCGGGAATTACGGGGGCGAACGTTACGATTGCGGTCGTGGCGCGCTCCGAATTTGATCCGATTGATCTCGGGGACTTTTACAATACTTTCGGTGTAACTCGGCTCCCCCCTCAAATCATCTTCAATGGCGATACACCCGGGCAGCTTGGTGGCGGCGAAGAAGCAGAGGCGATTTTGGATGCTTCGTGGTCCGGTGTGATGGCACCTGGCGCGAAAGTTGATTTTGTAATATCCGCGTCGACGAACACGACGGACGGGGTCGATCTTTCGGAAATCTACATCATCGACCACAATCTAGCTGATGTGATGACCGAGAGTTTCGGAAGCTGCGAAGCCTCCCATACCAGCGGGGAAGCCGCCATGGTGGCTACTCTCGCGCAACAGGCTGCGGCGCAAGGAATTACCTATACGGTTTCAACCGGTGATGCGGGAGCTGAAGGTTGCGACAGCCCCAGTTCACCTTCGGCGACAGGTCCAGTATCGGCAAGTCTACTTTCCGGTACTCCATTTAACATCGCGGTTGGCGGAACCATGTTCCATGAAGGCTCGGGCACTTATTGGGGACCGGCGAATGGACCAAACCCAACTGCGTTGTCGTACATCCCGGAAAACGTCTGGAATGAGAGCTGTGCCGCAGCCGCGTGTGGGGCCAGCGCCAATCTCTTGGCTGGAGGTGGCGGCGCCAGCATGTTTTTCCCAAAGCCTTCCTGGCAGTCCGGGGTCAGCGGTATCCCGAACGACAGTGTGCGCGACCAACCGGATGTATCGCTGACAGCTGCGGGTCATGACGGATACATCGTTTGCTTTGCGCGTTCTTGCGGAAATGGGCAAGTGTTCCTGTTTTCTGGTACATCGGCGTCGGCTCCCTCTTTTGCAGGCATTATGGCGCTCGTGGACCAAAAGATGGGCGCACGCCAAGGACAAGCCAATTATGTACTCTACCGCTTGGCAGCTGCGGATATCGCGGCGGGAAGACAATGCAACGCGTCTGGCACGACTCCACCTGCCAGCACTTGTAATTTCAATGACGTGACAGTGGGCAACAATGCCGTGCCCGGCGAAACGGGCTACGGCACCACCGGTGCCAAGTACCAAAGCACGACCGGATACGACCTGGCGACCGGCTTGGGCTCCGTCAACGTGACAAATTTAGTGAACAACTGGGCGTCGGCGACTTTTTCGCCGAGCACCACGACGCTTGTAAGCCTGACTCCCACTTCAATCACGCATGGCGCATCCGTGAGTTTGCATGTTGACGTTACACCAAGCACTGCGACGGGAGACGTTTCGCTGCGCAACGGGGACGTTCCGCTGTCCGGCTCCGGCTTCATCGACGGATTCACCCTAAGTGGCGGCTCTGTTGTAAGCGCTACCAGCCTCTTGCCCGGCGGGACCTATCACGTTGTCGCACATTACGCTGGGGATAAGACGTTTGCGCCGAGCGATTCCGCTCCGTCCGCCACCGTTACCGTGAGCCCAGAGGGAAGTACGACCGCGCTCCAGGTATTAACCGTGGATGCCTCTGGCGTTACTTCGCCTTATGGAACCCAACCCTACGGATCTCCGGCTTATTTACGGGCAGATGTTGCGGGCTTGTCCGGGCATGGCACACCGAGCGGCGGCTTCATTTTCTTGATCGATGGCGCGAGTCTTCTGGGCCCTAGCCAGCTCAACAGCGTGGGCACCGCTACTACGCCCCAGGGCTACTTCTTTTTCCCGGTGGGAAATCGTTCCATACAGGGCCGATACAACGGGGACAACAGCTTTTCCGCCAGTAACTCTGCGACAAGCACGGTTACGGTTACGAAAGCCGCGGCTAGCAACGCTGTTACCACTAGCGGCGGGACTGTTATCGAGGGTGCCCCTGTTACGTTGACGGCAAGTTTCACAACACAAAGTTTTGCTTTCGGACCGGGTGGCACAGTCACATTCCTGGCGGGCGGAACGCCCATTGGCGGTAGTGGTAATCCAGCGATTCTGAACTCGAGTCCGGGGTTCGCCAACCTTCAGACAGGCACCGCTATTACGGCGGGTGCCACAGCGACACTGGTGACAACCTTACCCGTGGGATCAAACTCGATTACAGAGCAATACGCTGGGGACTCAAGCTATACTGGCTCGACGTCATCCGCAGTCACCGTAAATGTAGTCGCCGATTTCGATTTCGCTGTCACGGGTTCCCCGCTCACGGTGAATCGGGGCACACCGGGCACGGTCACTCTCACGGTGACTGGCCACACCGGTTACAACGGCACAATCAATCTGAGCGGAACGTCTTGCACTGGACTCCCCGCCGAGACTACCTGTAGCTTCAGTCCCGCCACAGTTGTCGGCAGTGGTTCCTCGACACTGACGATTCGAACCACGGCTCCCAGCAAAGCCAATCTAAATCCTTTGCCAGGATGGGTTTCCGGGTCGGGCGGCATCTTTGCCGCACTTTTCCTGCTCGGTACCGGATCTCGACGGCATCGTGGAAAATTGCTCGGGGCTCTGTTATTCGCATCTCTAGCGACATCCGTTCTAACGATGGCCTCCTGCGGCGGCGGGAGCAGCGGACCACCTCCGGATCCTGGTACTCCGGTTGGCAGTTACAACGTGACAGTCCACGCGACAGACACAACCGGCGTG
>JAYUJG010000292.1:0-31042 GCA_043765355.1 Acidobacteriaceae bacterium
CGGAATGCATCAGCACGCCGCGCGCCTTCAACAGTTCGACAATCGGAGCGTTGGCATCGAATACGCGCTTGCCGTCATACTCGGGCAAGCCGTTGCGCAGGATGCCGGACTTGTCGACGTTGCAGGTCAGATCGATTTTGTATCTCTGGCCGGTGATGAAGTCGTCGGCTCCGTGCGCGGGAGCAGTATGAACCACGCCGGTGCCCTGATCCATGGTGACGTAGTCGGCGAGCACGCCGAGGATTTTGCGGTCCAGAAACGGATGCTTGAATTCGGCGTATTCCATCTTGCGGCCGGGGAAACGGGCAATCTCGCGGGCCGATTGGAGCCCGGTCTTCTCTTGGACGGCGGACGCGAGTCTGGCACCGACGATGAAAACTTCGCCGCCTTTATCAGGTTCCGATTCCAGCGCCACGTACTCTTCATCCGGATGAAACGCCACCGCCATCGACGCGGGCAAAGTCCATGGGGTCGTCGTCCAGATAATAGTGAAAACTTTCTTGCTCTTGAGCGCCGCGTCGATTGAGGCCGGATCGCCCCCGAACGCATACTTTACCCAAACCGTTGGGCTGGTGTGATTCTCATATTCGACTTCGGCTTCGGCCAGTGCTGTTTCGTCAAAGACGCACCAGTAGACGGTGCGCAGCCCTTTGTAGACGAAGTCGTTTTCCAGAAAGCGATACAGAATGTCGAGCACCGCGGCTTCGTATTGCGGCGTCATCGTCGAATAGGGATTGTCAAAACGCCCAAACACGCCGATGCGCTTGAACTGCGAGCGCTGCAAGTCGAGAAACTTCTCGGCATATTTGCGGCATTCGCTGCGGACGTCGACGGCCTTCATCTGTAGCTTTTTGCCGCCGAGCATTTGGTCGACTTTGATTTCGATCGGCAAGCCGTGGCAGTCCCAACCAGGAACATACGGCGCGTCGAAACCGGCCATGTTCTTGGACTTCACGATGAAATCCTTGAGGCATTTATTCATCGCGGTGCCAAGGTGAATAGGCCCGTTGGCATAGGGAGGCCCGTCATGCAGCACGTAGGACGGCGCACCCTTGCGCGCTTCGCGGATGCGGTCGTAAATCCGCTGCTGCTCCCAGCGAGCTAATAGTTTGGGCTCATTTTGGGGCAGGCCAGCCTTCATGGGGAAGTCGGTTTTCGGCAGATTGATGGTGGATTTGTACTCCGAGGACACTAGTTAAGTTCTCCCAACTGATTGAATCTTTTCATTATATAGGGAGCGCGGAAGGACAGGTTCTCTTGGTTGAGGGCATGCCGAGCGAATTCACAAAGTACTGTTTTCCGTCAAGAAAATAGCGTGTACAATTTTCATCAGAGTGAAAGTTGCGCGCATCCAAGTATCCAGGTAACGGACGGGCCTGAAAGGTGCGTACGTTTGTGAGCGACCTTTGGGGTGGGCTCTCGCGTCTAACTCAGCGGCCCCACCATCGGTGAACGCAGGGTTGACAGCTCGGGGAAATATGGCAGAACTCGAAACAGTCCAGAATGTGCAAGTGGGGAGTCGGGAGCCCGAGCTTCGTTTGCTCCTACAGAACCAGACTCTGGACGAGTCCCTATGGAAATCGCTGTTTCGCAATATTGACGACTTTTTCTTCCCCAAGAAGCTGCCGCCGCTGGTCTTGACCTCGAAACCCGTTCCGGTTCGCGACATCTGGGGCTTCTACAACAATCGGGGACGAGGAGCGGCCGGCTCGACTGCGGTTCATATTCTGGGCGTGCTGATCATCGTTTTAGTGACGTACCTCGGGAAGAGGATTATCGTCGACAAGCCCAAAGAGACCGTCGTGGTGTTCGCACCCGACGACCTCCCATTGCTGCAGGCTTCGAAGAATGCGAGCGGTGGCGGTGGAGGTGGTGGGGATCGCGACAAGCTCCAGGCATCGCCCGGACGTTTGCCCCGGCAGTCAATGCAACAAATTGCCCCGCCGACAGCGGTGATTCGGAACCTGCATCCGAAGCTCGAAGTTCCGCCCAGCATCGTGATTCCGCCTGAAGTACATCTGGCGGAAGCGAAAATGCCTGATCTAGGGGATCCCATGTCGCACCTGCCTTCCGTGCCTTCGAACGGAGGCGGAGTGGGCGGTGGAATCGGTTTCGGCGGTGGTGGTGGAGTTGGTACGGGAGACGGTCCGGGATATGGCCCTGGTCACGGCGGTGGTGTAGGCGGCGGTGTATTCCGAGTTGGTGGCGGTGTTTCTGCCCCGAAAGAAATCTACGCACCTGAGCCTGAATATTCCGAAGAAGCTCGCAAAGTCAAGCACATGGGCGTCGTGGTTTTGCAGTTGGTGGTTGGTCCCGACGGCACTCCGCGCGACATCCGGGTGATTCGGACGTTGGGATTGGGTCTGGACGAAAAGGCCATCGAAGCGGTCAGGAAGTGGCGCTTTGATCCCGCCAAGAAAGATGGCAAGGCCGTTGCGGTCTCGGTCAACATCGAAGTGAACTTTCACTTGTATTGAAGTTGGAGGTAGTGAAAAAAGCTAGGAGCCCAAGAAAACGGCCGCGCAAGCGGTCGTTTTTGTCTGCTGCAATGCGGGACAGGCTGGTGCGGGACAGGCTGGTGTGGTGACGGGCGTGCCGCCCGTCCATGAGCTGCGCGGCACGGTTCCCACCACCACGGAAATCATTCCTTCAAATCGACGTGCACCACATCTTCCACAGGAAGCCCGAGAAACCGCGTCCCCATCGTTTTGAATTTCTCGGCGGAATCGGTGGCGAAGAACTTGAGCGCGGGGACTCCTCTGTGCTCGACAAGCGCGGCAGTCGGATCAACCTTCTGCCGCTTCGCCAATTGCCGCGCCACCGCGTGCGCCGTTGACTCGGCGGAATCCACAATCGTTACATGCGCGGGAGCGACGCGCCGCAACAGGGGTTGGATCAGCGGATAGTGAGTGCAGCCGAGCAGAAGAACGTCGGCATCGTGTGCTTCGTCCAAGGAATACTCGGCTAGAGAAGACTCGGCAAAAGCCTCCGCCAGATAAATTCGCGCCACCTGCTCGGTCACCGGATGCTCCAGCCATCCTTCTTCCACGAGGGGCACAAGCAGTGGACAAGCCTTCTCGCGCACCGCGACTCCGTGAGCCTCAAGCGCGCGGCGGTAGGCATGGCTGTTGACGGTGGCGTCGGTGGCGATGACGACCACTTTACGATTGCGTGTGGCCGCCGCCGCCGCTTCGGCTCCCGGCTCAACGACGCCGATCACTTCGACGTCCGCCGCCGCTTTGATCACATCCAGCGCCAGCGCAGTGGCCGTGTTGCAGGCAATTACTATCAGTTCCGCACCCCGATCCTGCAGGTAGCGAATCGCCCCAACCGCGTAATGCGCAACCGTTGCCGCCGATTTCGATCCATAGGGAAGGCGCGCCGTGTCGCCGAAGTAGAGATAGTTGGCGTCTGGAATGTGGTCGACGAGCGCGCCGAGCACGGTCAGTCCGCCAACGCCGGAGTCGAACACGCCGATGGTTGGCCTTCGCGAATTGGGTATAGTGCTCAGCCTCAGCCTTCCGCGGTGGTGGGACCGATGATGGATCGGACGGCGGAAATTCGATTGGCCGGGAATCCTCCCTGGCGGGCGTGTTCGCGGACCATTTCTTCATTCGGAGCAATGTAGACGCAGTAAATCTTGTCGTCGGTGACAAAACTTTCGAGCCACTGAATCTGCGATCCCAGTTTCTGAAGCACTCCGCACGAGGTTTGAGAAATGGCTTGAAGCTGGTCCGAGCTCAACTTGCCGACGTTGGGAATTTCGCGTTCGATTACGTATTTCGGCATTGATGCGCTCCTGGTGTAGAAAATTTCGGGTTGAGGTTCTTTGTCTTGAGTTCCGACGGATATAGCCGCGAAAGGGAATTCTAGCATCACCGAAACGCCGCCGTAGAGACGGGGCTTGCCGCGGCTTTGGAACCGCCGAGAGTTTGGTGGCGCCCGCGGAGACGGGGCAAGCCACGTCTCCACAGCGGCGCAATTTACGGGGCACCCGCGACGTGATTGCAGGGCGCTGACTTTTGCCGGCGACGAGTCTACATTTTTGAGCGCAGCAGTTCTTCCAGTTGCCTGACCCAACCGCCGCCCGTTATCCTTCAGGCCATGCCCAGCACTCTGGTGGAATGCGTTCCGAATTTTTCCGAAGGCCGCGACCAGGCCAAAGTCGACGCGATTGTCGAAGCGATGAAAATTCCCGGAGTCTATCTCCTCGACCGCGAGATGGATTCGGATCACAACCGCTGCGTGATTACGCTGGTAGGCGAGCGCGAGGCCATTCAAGAGGCTGCCATCCGCGGAGTCGGCAAGGCTGCCGAGTTGATCGATCTCAACAAGCACCAGGGCGCGCACCCACGCATGGGCGCAGCCGATGTCGTGCCGTTTATTCCGATTGATGGGGTGACGATTGAAGACTGCGTTGCCATGGCGCGCCACGTAGGAGCCGAAGTTTCCAAACGATTTCAGATCCCGGTCTACTTATACGAAGCTGCTGCCGCTACGCCCGAGCGCCAGAATCTGGAGAACATTCGGCGCGGACAATTTGAAGGCATCCGCGCCGACATCGAGACCAATCCCGCGCGCAAGCCCGACTTCGGAGAGCCTCGCGTGCATCCGACAGCCGGCGCGACGGTAGTGGGAGCGCGCAAGGCTCTCGTCGCCTACAACGTTTTCCTGAATACGCCCGACGTGGACATCGCGAAGAAAATTGCGAAGGCAGTGCGATTTTCGAGCGGCGGCCTGCGCTTCGTCAAGGGCGCCGGGTTCCTGGTGCGCGGACTGGCGCAGGTCTCGATGAACCTCACCGACTTCGAGCAGACTCCGGTCCATCGCGTATTCGAGTTCGTAAAACGCGAAGCGGCGCGCTACGGCGTCATTCCAGTCTCAAGCGAGATCGTCGGCCTGATTCCGAAGCGAGCGTTGGAGCAGGCCGCAGAATGGTTTCTGCAAGTCGAGAACTTCGATTCCTCGCTGATTCTCGAAAATCGCCTGGCGGCAGTGATGACGGGCAAGATGGCGGTCGGAGGGCTGCGCGCCGGAGTCGAGCCTTTCATTGAACAATTGGCTGCTCCGACCGCGACTCCCGGAGGCGGAAGCGCCGCCGCTGCGAGCGGAGCGATGGCGGCTGGGCTTGCGGGTATGGTCGCGTCCATGTCGCGCGGCAAGAAGGCGTATCTGCAGCATGAAAGCCAACTCAGCTTGGCCATCGCCCGGCTCGCGCAGCTTCGCGAAGAACTCAAGTCCGCGATCGACGCCGATGCCGAGTCTTACAACGTCGTGATGAACGCGTACAAAACGGCGAAGGAAGCAGCCGATGGAGGTGCCGCGATCAGCGCCGCGCTTAGACACGCAACGAGCGTTCCTCTTGGTGTTGCGGAAAAAGCGGTCGAAGTGGCCAAGATCGCTGCCAGTTTGAGGCCGATCACCAGCGCGATGATGAAGTCCGACTTGACCACCGCGATTGCCTTGTCACAAGCCGCTCTCGAAGGCGCGCTGGCAAATGTCGAGATTAACCTCGATTCGCTCAAGAACGATGCGCTCAAGAACGATTCGCTCAAGGATGAAGGTTTCGTCAGCGAGACGAGGAAGCGGGCACACTCGCTGAAGGGCTAGATGCTGGCCGCGAGGCGGTCCCGCAGTGTCGGCAGGTACCCGGCGCTCGGCCTGTTTTCGCGCAAACTCCCACAACTGTATCGTTCTAAAACCAGGGCGGGAGGACGCACTTTAGTTACGCTCCGCCTCCCGGGTTCGGGACTAGAATAATGAGATCAACGTACAGTTTGCGGTTCGCATCTAAATTTGCAGATTCATTTGGGACTTTGCTTTGAGGAATTTGAATTCTATGAAGAATTTGTGTTTTGCGGCTGTGCTTCTCTGTGCATCGGCGGGATTCGCCATTCCCATCGCATCGTCGGCGCGTTCCCTGGTGCCTTCCGAGATTCAGCAGTTATTCGGCGTCGACTACCGGGCGATCAAAGACTCGCCGACCGCGATGGCACTCAAACAGCAGGTTTTACCCGAAAACATAAAGGATGCCGAGACCGACCTCAAAGCCATCGGTATCAGCTCCGACCTCGACCTGGACCAACTCTGCGTTGCCTCGTTTCGGACTGAAAAGAAGGGCATCCAAACCGTCTATGTGGCGGCGGGATCGTTTTCCGCCAAAGCCGTCCTCAAGAAGCTGAAGGCCAAGAAAATATCGCCCACCAAGTATGGCACTGCGGCTATCTATCCAATGGGCGGCCTGGTGATGACGTTCCTGGACGACAACACGCTGGCCTTCGGCACCGACGCATCGTTGCGCAGCGCGCTCGATACCCGCGATGGCAAACGGCTTTCACTGGATTCCAACCCTGTGATGACGGATGAAATGTCCGCCGTCGATGGATCGCCCGTCTGGAGCATTCTCGACCAGAAGGGAACCCAAGCCATGATGTATTCGGCGTTGGGCGATGCCGCGAAAGTTGCCGACTACGAGAGCCTGAAGAAGCGCATTCTGGCTTCGCGCTACACCATGAACTTTCAGAGCGGAGTGAATTTCGATCTGAGCGTTCTTACCGCCGATTCGATGACCGCAGCGACGCTCTCTACTGTGGTCAAGGCTGGAATGCTCTACAAGAAACTGAATGCGACCGCTGTTGAAAAAACGGCGCTCGACGCCACCACGGTCGATTCCGACAGCGCGAACCTGCAACTGCACTTCAAGAGCGACGACCAGAAGTTTCAGGCATTGATGCATTCGCCTTTATTCGCCGCCGTTTCCCACTAGAACCTTGCGTCCATCCGAGTGGAAGGACAAGCGCCCCGGACATTCTTCCGGGACGCTTTTTGCTTTGCGGAAATCGGCTCGCGCTTCGGCAGCTTCTCCCGTGCGTTGCACGCGACGGTTCGAGGCCCGGCAGCGTTCTTGACAACGTTTTGTGCGCACTGTACAAACACGAAGACGTTCAAGATCATATCCATGAAATGAGTTGTAGCGGACCGAATCAATCCCCGGTCCCTATTCAGACGCCTCGTTGGCGACCCTGAGCGGAGGCGGTAAGAAGATGCGCCCACATCCCCACTGGATCGACTACTCGGTCATTGGCATTTACTTCGCGTTTGTTCTCGGCATCGGATTCGTGCTGAAGAAGTACATGAAAACCAGCGCGGACTTTTTTCTGTCGGGACGGTCGATTCCCGCCTGGATCACCGGTCTGGCCTTCCTTTCCGCGAACCTCGGCGCGCAGGAAGTGATTGGCATGGGCGCAAGCGGCGCCAAGTACGGGATCATGACCTCGCATTTTTACTGGGTGGGCGCGATTCCAGCGATGGTTTTCGTCGGCCTCTTCATGATGCCGTTTTACTACGGTTCCCGGGCGCGCTCGGTCCCGGAATACCTGAAGCTGCGCTTCGACGAAAAGACGCGCGGTCTGAACGCGATCTCGTTCGCGGTGATGACGGTGTTCTCTTCCGGCGTCTCGATGTACGCCATGGGCAAGCTGCTGCAACTGCTGCTCGGTTGGAATTTCAATGCGGCCATTATTGTTTCGGCGTTGATTGTGCTTGCGTATACGTTTCTTGGCGGCCTCACGTCGGCGATCTATAACGAGGTGTTGCAGTTTTTTCTGATTGTGATTGGTTTTATTCCGCTGGTCTATCTGGGGCTGAAAGATGTTGGCGGGTGGGGTGGATTGAAGACCCGAATCGCGAACGACGCACTGGTACATTCCTGGAAATATTTGGGTAGCCCGAGCGCGAATCCCATGGGCGTGGAATGGTTCGGGATGTTGATGGGGTTGGGTTTTGTGCTGTCGTTCGGATACTGGTGCACGGATTTTCTCGTGGTGCAGCGCGCGATGGCTGCCGACTCGATGACTTCGGCGCGGCGCACTCCGTTGATCGCCGCCTTTCCCAAGATGTTGTTTCCATTTTTGGTGATTCTGCCGGGAATGATTGCCGGCGTTGTTTCGGCCGCAACCCTGAATGGCGATGTGTCGACAAAGGCGGGATCGGCAGTGATCGCGCAGTCGGCGGGGAGCGGTGGGATAACTTTGGAGGCGGGGAAGGGGGTTATTCCGGCGAAGCTCGACGAAAATGGACAGCCTATGGTCAAAGACGGCAAGACCGTGCTCGACTACGATCTGGCCACTCCGATGATGCTGGTCCGCTACTTTCCTTCGGGATTGCTTGGCCTTGGATTGTGCGCGCTGATGGCTTCGTTCATGTCTGGGATGGCGGGGAATACGACGGCCTTCAATTCGGTTTGGACCTACGATATCTATCAGGGCTACATCAATAAAACGGCGACGGACCAGCACTATCTGTGGATGGGCAGAGCGGCGACGGTTTTTGGCTTGGTGGTTTCCGTGGCGGCGGCCTACATTGCCCGCCAGTTCAATAACATCATGGACGTCCTGCAGTTGGTCTTTGCATTCGTGAATGCCCCGCTGTTTGCAACTTTTCTGCTCGGAATGTTCTGGAAGCGCGCGACCGGGAACGGCGCGTTTTGCGGACTTCTCGGTGGAACAGCCGCTGCGGCACTGCATCATGGTCTGACGCTTCCGGTGGGATCAACACCGGGGGTCAAGGGCGGATTCCTGGGCACGGTGGTCCACCAATATCCGAGCGAGATGGCACAAAATTTCTGGACGGCAATTTTTGCCTGGACAACCTGCTTCACGGTTACCATCCTCATCTCGCTGCTGACCACGCCGCGTCCCGATAGCGAGCTTAAGGGACTGGTGTATGCGCTGACGGACCGGCCGAAGGATGTCGGGCTGGCCTGGTACCAAAAGCCGGCAGTGCTGGCGGTGGTGGTGCTGACGGTCTTGTTGGTCCTCAACTGGATCTTCTGGTAATTCACGAGACTGAGTTTGAGGAGAAAATATGGGCTTCGATATCCGGGTGCCAATCGGCATGATGTTCAGTGTCTTCGGCGTGTTGGTGGGTGGATATGGCGCAGCGACCCAGGGCGATGAGATGTACGCCCGGCATTCTCTCGGCGTGAATATTAATTTATGGTGGGGAATGGCGATGCTGTTGTTTGGCGCCGTGATGCTACTGCTGGCGCGTCGTGGATCGGCGGCGGGCAAGCTCAAAGGGCGGCCCGGTCAATAGACAATAGGCTCAGTCCACTGCCTGCAATATGTTTTCATGCACAAAACGAATGTCGAGGTTGAACACAGCGCTCAAACTCTGGGGCAGCGGTTCGTCCAATTGTTTGGGGGGCTTCCGCGCATTTATCAGGCGCCGGGGCGAGTCAATCTGATTGGGGAACACACCGACTATAACGATGGTTTCGTTATGCCGGCAGCGATCGGTTTTTGTACACGCATTGCGGTTGCGCCGCGATCTGACCGCAAGCTGGTAATTCGATCCGAAAATTATCTCGAACAGGTTGAGTTCGATCTTGATCGGCTCCCCTCGACCCGCGCCGGGCACTGGAGCGACTACGCGATCGGCGTCGTCGAAATGCTGTTGTGTTCCGGCAACACGATTGGCGGGGCGAACCTGTTGGTCGATGGAAATGTGCCACAGGGCGCGGGATTGAGTTCTTCGGCTTCGATTGAAGTGGCCGTCGGATACGCGCTGCTTGATCTCAACGAACGGGAGAGCGATCGGCACAACGGTGATCGCACCCCACTTGATCGCACCCAACTCGCACGGCTGTGCCAGCGGGCGGAAAACGAATTTGTCGGGGCGCGGTGCGGGATCATGGATCAGTTTGTGACCAGCCACGGCAGGCGCGGTCACGCGCTGATGCTCGACTGTCGCTCTCTGGCGTACCGCCTGTTACCGCTGCCCGTTGACGCGGTGCTGGCGATCTGTAACACCATGGTCAAACACAGCATCGCCAAGGGCGAATATAACCAGCGCCGTTCCGAATGCGAGGCCGGGGTGCGTATTCTGTCGAAATATGTGCCGAATGCGCGAGCGTTGAGAGACGTGACTCCAGCGGATATCGAAGCCCACGGCCACGAACTGCCGGATGTCGTTCTGCGGCGGTGCCGCCATGTGGTCAGCGAAAACGAGCGCGTTGTGCTGGCGTCGGCGGCGCTTGAGCGAGGCGACTTGACGGCATTCGGAGAGCTGATGCTGGATTCGCATCGTAGCCTGCGCGACGATTTTGAGGTCAGTTGTGCCGAACTTGATTTACTGGTGGACCTCGCGGAGAAGGCGGACGGCGTTTACGGGACGCGAATGACGGGAGGCGGATTTGGCGGCTGTACCATCGCGCTCGTCGAATCCAGCAGCATCGAAGAGTTTCAGCGGATAGTTCGCGAGGGCTATGAGCGATCTACTGGCTGCAGGCCGGAGATCTATCTTTGCTCCGCTGCCGATGGGGTTGGGCGCATCGCGTGAGAAGATCGTGTGCAGAAGAGGTTGTTTCAGAAAAAACATAACGCCAAATGAAGGTTCTAGTGACAGGGGGAGCGGGCTACATCGGCAGCGTGGTTGCCGAGGAGCTACTGCGGGCAGGACACCACGTCGTCGTCCTCGACAATCTGAGTCGCGGCCATCGCGAGGCTGTGCCGAAAAATGCCGAACTCGTGGTGGGCGAGTTGGCGGATCGCGGGCTGCTTGACCAGTTGTTCCGGTCGCGCACGAGCGGGATTGATGCCGTCATGCATTTTGCCGCGCTCATCGAGGCGGGCGAGTCGATGAAGGCTCCGGAACAATTTTTCCGCAACAATACGTCGAACGCACTGACGCTGCTCGAAGCGATGCTGGCGGCGAAAGTGAGCCGGCTTGTCTTCTCGTCGACCGCCGCGCTATTCGGCAATCCCGATCGCACTCCGATTGAGGAAGACGACCCTGTACATCCCACCAATGCGTACGGCGAATCGAAACTGCTGGTCGAGCGTATGTTGGCGTGGTTTCATCAGATTCACGGCCTGCGCTATGCCGCGTTGCGATATTTTAATGCGGCGGGCGCGTTCAGTCCCGACAAAGGCGAAGCGCACCAACCGGAGACGCATCTGATTCCACGGATCCTGCAAGTCGCTCTTGGGCGCGCGGAACATGTCAACATCTTCGGGGCGGACTATCCCACGCCGGACGGCACCTGCGTTCGCGACTACGTTCATGTCAGCGATCTGGCGTCGGCGCATCTGCTGGCACTTCATGCTCTGGAGAAATCCAATCCGCTTATTTATAACCTGGGCAGCGGAGCAGGTTTCAGCGTGCGACAGGTGCTCGAAGTGGCGCGCGAAGTCACGAGACATCCGATTCCAGCGATCGAATCGCCGCGCCGGGCGGGCGATCCAGCGGTGCTCATCGCCAGCTCCGTGAAAATCCGGCGTCACCTGGGATGGCAACCGAGATTCCCCGACTTGAAGTCGATTGTAGACAGCGCGTGGCAATGGCATCGCACCCACCACAACGGATACGAGCGATGAATTTCGCCGAGCTGGCATCGCAACCGCATCGCCGCTTCAATCCCCTGACCCGGGAGTGGGTGCTGGTTTCACCGCAGCGCGCGCAAAGGCCGTGGCAGGGGCAAGTCGAGGATGTCGCGGCGGAAGCGCCAACCGCTTACGATCCAACTTGCTATCTGTGTCCCGGCAATGCTCGAGCCGGTGGCGCGCGAAATCCCGCTTACACGGGGACGTTTGTATTCGACAATGATTTTGCCGCGCTCAAGCCGGATACGCCCGCCGCTGAATTTCAAGAGAACGGGCTGATTGTGGCTCGCAGCGAAGCGGGACGATGCCGGGTGGTCTGCTCTTCGCCGTGTCACGATCTCACGATGGCCCGAATGAGCGTGCCGGAAGTGCGAACGGTCATTGATACCTGGACGCGGGAATTTATCGCACTCGCCAAGGATCCGAAAATTCGGTCCGTGCAAATCTTCGAGAATCGCGGCGCGATGATGGGTTGCAGCAATCCTCATCCGCACGGACAGATTTGGGCCAACGAAAGTGTGCCCAACGAGTTGGCGAAGGAACTCGCGGCCTTCAAGGAATACCATCAAGCGCATGGCGTATCCTTGCTGCACGATTACCTTGATATCGAGCTGCGGAAACAGGAACGGGTGGTGTGTGCCAACGACCATTTCGTAGTGTTGGTGCCGTTCTGGGCGGTCTGGCCTTTTGAGACGCTGCTGGTGAGCCGAAGGTCAATATCTGCTTTGGACCAACTGAACGACGAAGAGCGCACCGCTCTAGCCGAGATACTCCGGCAGACCACGATTCGCTACGATAATTTGTTTCGCATGTCGTTTCCGTACACCATGGGATTTCATCAGCGGCCGACCGATAACGAGCATCCGGAATTTCATTTCCACGCGCATTTTTATCCTCCGCTACTGCGCTCGGCGACGATAAAGAAATTCATGGTCGGTTACGAGATGCTGGCGACGGCTCAGCGCGACATTACCGCGGAAACCGCCGCGCAGTGCTTGCGCGATCTGCCGGACCAACACTATCTGGATGTTGCGTCTCGTGCGTATGTGGTCTGAAAAATGGGCGCCGATTGCCAGTTATCGTGATTCGTTGTAGTGAGTTACGGACTTCCAGCGACTGTAAGGCGATATTCGCAAAGTGACTTCGCAAAAAATCTGATTCGTCGCATCGAAAATATTCATCGAAGTTAGTACGAAAGTTAGTTGACCCCGGCGAGACTCGGGGCCTAGGATGCGATCTACGATGTTGATGTTCAGCCAAACTCTTCGCGCCATGTGCATGTGCAGCTGTTGTTGTTGCGCGTTCGTGTGCTCTGGCGTGAGGAGGCTGCCGAACTAAAGACTTTTACTTAAAACGGCACTGATAACCCACCGCCAGACAACCCGGCGGTGGGTTTTTCATTTTGGGGAATAAACGGGACAGGCGAACACTTATGACCAACACAGTCAAAGAAACCAAGGCACAAAGAGTCGAGCGACTGAAGCGGGCCAAGAATCCATGGGAAGGTCTGGAGGAAATCCGGCGCTTCGCGCGCGAGGGATTCGAGTCGATTCTACCGGAGTGGATTGGAACTTAAGAGGGCGTAGCTCCGGTGGCTCGCGATCTTCCACCGGCGGCAATTGCCGTCGCCGGTGGGCGCGCGGTTCACGCAGCGGGAGGCGACGGTGACTAATCTTTTTCCGATGTTTGTGAAGCTGACAGGGAAGCAAGTACTTGTCGTCGGCGCGGGCAAAGTCGGCGAACCGAAGATCGGCGGACTGATCGACACCGGCGCTCGCATTCATGTGCTGGCGATTGAGGCGAGCGTCCAGGTTCGCGAATGGGCCAACGCGGGCAAGATTGAGCTCGAACTGCGAGCTTTCGTGGCGAGCGATCTTGACGGGACATTTCTCGCGGTGGTGGCAACCGCTTCCAACAACCTGAACCAGCTCATCTATCGCGAGGCGGAGATGCGCGGAATCCTGTGCAACGTGGTGGACGTGCCGGAGTATTGCGATTTCTTTTATCCCGCGGTGGTGCGGCGGGGAGACTTGCAAATCGCGATTTCGACGGCGGGCCAGAGTCCGTCGTTGGCGCAGAAGCTTCGGCAGCAACTGGAGCGGCAATTTGGCGACGGATACGCGGCTTGGGTGGAGCAGCTCGGCGAAACGCGGCGGCTCATCCTGGCGAGCGATCTCGATAAAGAGACCAAGTTGGATTTGCTGCATTCATTGGCGAGCAGGGAAGCGTTCGACGCGGCGGTGCAGCAAGTCCCAGCCCTCGCCGCTCAAGTGGGAGGAGTATGAAGGGGAAAGTGTACTTGGTGGGCGCAGGGCCGGGTGATCCGGAGCTGCTGACGCTGAAGGCGCTGCGGCTGCTGCGCACCGTCGACGCGGTTTTACACGACGATCTGGTATCGCCCGAAATCCTGAAGCTGGCACCCTTGTCGGCGCAGATTCACAACGTGGGCAAACTCTGCGGGAAAAAGAGAATTCTGCAAGGCGAAATCAATTGCCGGATGGTTGCGCTGGCGGCGTCAGGACTCAGAGTGGTCCGGCTGAAAGGCGGCGATCCGCTGATCTTCGGACGTGCCGGGGAAGAAATTTAATTTCTGCGCGCAAATAATATTGCTTTCGAGATCGTTCCGGGGGTGACTTCGGCGATGGGCGCGGCGGCAGCGGCGCAGATTCTGCTGACGCATCGGCGAGCGTCAGATGCGCTCGTACTCATCACGGCGCATCGAGCATCGAATAAGTCTGCCGAGGAGAGAGACGCCGCAGATTGGGGCAAGCTCGCTTCCAGCGGCGCGACGCTGGTGGTCTACATGCCCGGGCAAAAGTATGCGGAGATGTCGCGCCGGCTCAAAGCGGCAGGCCTCGCCGGCGCGACGCCTTGCGCCGTCATCTCGCGCGCCACTACCAAGCATCAACGCACTCACCGCACCACGGTAGGGGATTTGCATCGAGCCCCGCAATTGGTGGCACCGACACTGCTCGTGGTTGGCGAGGTGGTGAGAATGTCAGATCCCGCGGCGATCGCGGCGGAATTGATCGTGCCGGATCTGACGCCCGATCGCGCCAACGTCAATGGAAACGCAAGCGGCGGACGCATTCCCGCCGTGCTGTTTCACGACACTTTTCTCGCAGACTCGACGCCTGAAAGCAGATAGGAAGCAGATTCCCATGAAAGACAAGATCGCGGAAGTGCAGCTAGAGGCGGAGAGTTGGAGTCCGCAACGGGTTCTGGCGTGGGCGTTCGATAATTTCGGAAACGATGTCGCCATCTCGTCGGCGTTTGGCGCCGAAGGCATGGTGCTGATCGACATGGCGTCGCGCGTGCACAAGGATTTTCGCCTCTTCACGATCGATACGGAAGTTTATTTTCCCGAGACCTATCGCTTGATGGACAAGAT
The DNA here is from genome assembly GCA_043765355.1 of Acidobacteriaceae bacterium. Lineage (GTDB taxonomy): Bacteria > Acidobacteriota > Terriglobia > Terriglobales > Acidobacteriaceae > Acidiflorens. The sequence goes on from JAYUJG010000292.1 coordinate 14,776, forward strand.
CGAGCACAAATATGAAGCCAAAATTGAAAGAGTGTTTCCACTGCTCTCGCCGGAGGAGCAAAAGAGAGTCCACGGAGCGGCGCTCTGGGCTGGCGATCCAGACCAATGCTGCAACCTGCGAAAGGTCGAGCCGCTAGGCCGCAAACTGACCGAACTGAGAGCGTGGATCACAAGCATTCGCGCGACCAGACGTCGTTTCGCAAAGCCGCGGGCAAGATCGAGTGGGACACGAAGTTCGGGCTGGTGAAGTGAATCCAATCGCAGACTGGTCGTCAAAGCAAGTCTGGCGTTATCTGCACGATCACAGTGTGCCTTACAACGCGTTGCACGATCAGAATTACCCAAGTATTGGCTGCACTCATTGCACGCGAGCCGTCCGTCCGGGAGAAGATCCGAGGTCGGGGCGCTGGCCCGGCATGGCCAAGACTGAATGCGGACTGCACGTCGTTGAAATTGAGCCCCTTCGGCAATCTGCGAAGGCGTAGGCACAGCGGGCCTTTCCGCAGTCTTCGGCAAGTGTCTCCGAAACGGTCATCGGAACCTCTATCATTACGTTTGACGTAACGCATACCAAGAGTTACTCTGACTGATGATTGTCAGCTACCGGGAAAAGTGGACTAGGGACTTCGCCGCCGGTAAGCGCGTAAAAGCGCTGTCTGGCATCGAACGTGCCGCCCGTCTGAAGCTCGACCGATTGGAGGCAGCCGTCGCGCTCAAAGACCTTGCCGTACTACCCGGAAACGGTTTTGAAGCTCTGAAGGGGGACCGAAAGGGCCAGTACAGCATCCGCGTCAACGACAGGTGGCGAATTTGTTTTGAATGGCCGGAACAATCGCCCGGCCCGTCAAATGTTGAAATTGTCGACTATCACTAGGAGAAGATCATGGCAATGATCGCGATTCACCCTGGCGAACACTTGGCCGAGGAGTTGACGGAGTTGGGCATGAGCGCCGCCGGACTGGCGCGGAAGCTCGGGGTTCCAACCAACCGCGTGACCGAGATTCTGAATGGAAGGCGCGCCATCACCGGCGACACCGCCCTGCGCCTCGCCCACTTCTTTGGAACGACCGCGGAATTCTGGCTCAACTTGCAAAGCATGTTCGAGCTGCGCATTGCGCAGAAGAAGATCGGGAAATCGATCCGGGCATTACCAACCCTGAAACATCTCGAACGAGCACACGCATAGGACTGCCACAGGGCTGCGCAACACAGGACTGGACAACTAATGATTCTTGCCGGCGACGTGGGAGGGACCAAGTGCAATCTCGGATTATTTGTGCGGGAGGGTCTCGCTCTTCGCGCCATCTTTCAGCGTCGTCTTGCCACTCGCGACTATCCGAAATGTGAAGACCTGGTCGATGACTTCCTCAAACAAGCGACCATTGCTGGCGGGACAACACTTGCATCGCCCATCGACGCCGCTGCCTTCGGGGTCGCGGGAGTTGTGGTCGATGGGCGGCACTATTCGGAAAACCTGCCGTGGCTTGTGGACGCCGAGTCTCTCACGCAAAGGCTGGGGTTGAAAAACATCAGATTGCTGAACGACCTGGCCGCTACCGCGCTGAGCTTAGACAAGCTTCCTGCAAACGACTTTGTCGTTCTAAACGCGGGAGTGCGCGAGCCCAACGGGACGCGAGGTGTGATCGCCGCAGGAACCGGTCTGGGGGAAGCGATTCTTTTCTGGGATGGCCGCAAATATCGGGTCGGGGGAGCCGAGGGCGGAATGACCGATTTCGCGCCGCGCACCGAGCGCGAGATCCAACTGCTCAGTCATTTGAAGCTACAATTGCGCCACGTATCCTGCGAGGAGATCGTCTCTGGGCGTGGCTTTCGCAGGATTCACGAATTCCTGAATGCATCCGTCCGACACGAGTCGTTCGAAGCCGTCGGGGGCCACCCGGCTGCTGAAATCGCGCAGCGCGGGCTGGAGAAGACCTGCGCGGTTTGCTGCGAGACACTGGAGTTCTGGACTGAAATGTTCGGTGCGATGGCTGGCAATTTCGCTTTGCAGGCGATGACGCTTGGGGGCGTCTACGTCGGGGGCGGTATCGCGGTGAAAATTCTTCCCAAGTTAGCGGACGGCACCTTCTTTAAGTCCTTTTGCGGTGCGAGTAAGCTTGCGCCGGTGCTGGCGCGCGTCCCCATTTCGGTTGTCGTGAACGAAGACGCGCCCATGTGGGGCGCTGCCTATCATGCGCTGAGCGGCATGAGCTAGCCGCACGGGTCACCCGTCACAGCTTTGATTCCCTGCTTTCACAATCCCAAAAAAACCTTCGCTTAGCACACCCTGACAATGTAAATTTACGCGACGAGCTTCTGTACCAATGCGCTCAGTATTACGAAAGGCAAAATGACGGCCACGATGATCGGCAACGACAAGGCTGGCTACAACCGCTTCCTCCTGCTGGTCGCGGGGCTTGGAGGATTGCTTTACGGCGTGGACGTGGGCATCATCGCGGGCGCGTTGCCCTATTTGGAGGCAACCTCTGGGCTGAACGCCGGCCAGCTTTCGATCGTTGTCGCCGCGGTGCTTCTGGGCAGCGTGATTTCGACATTATTTGCAGGAGCCCTGGCTGACTGGATCGGGCGCAAGCCGCTGATGATGTTGAGCGGCGTGCTTTTCGTCTTTAGCATCCCGATCATTTCACTTTCACATGGATATCAATCCCTGGTTCTTGGCCGCCTGTTGCAAGGCGTCAGCGCTGGACTGATCGGCGTTGTCGTCCCACTTTATTTGGCGGAGTGTCTGTCGGCCTCGAGCCGAGGCAAGGGGACGGGCATTTTCCAATGGCTGCTGACGCTTGGCATTGTTACGGCCGCGGTTGTCGGCATGTACTTCAGCTTCCGCGTTGAAGAAGTGGCCAAGATCGGCGACGCCACGCGGCTCTTCGCTTTTAAAGATACCGCTTGGCGCAGTATTTTCTGGGTCTCGCTGCCGCCGGGGATTTTGTTCGTCATCGGCAGTCTGATGGTTTCGGAGTCGCCGCGCTGGTTGTTTCGCCGGGGCAAAACAGATGCCGCCCATGCCGCGCTTCTCCGCTCACGCACGAACGAGCAGGCCGACGTCGAGCTGGCGGAAATGGCGCAAGCGGCCGAGACAGAGAAAGCGAAGACCTCAACCGGAGCGAGTGCGCAAGGTTCGCTGCTGCGCCGTAAATATGTGATCCCTTTTTTATTGGCCTGCGTCATTCTCGCGTGCAATCAGGCTACCGGCGTGAACTCCATCATTGGCTATAACACGAATATTCTGTTGCAAAGCGGCCTGTCCGATGTTCAGGCGCATTGGGGCTATGTTCTGTTTACCGTGGTGAATTTCCTGATGACGATTGGCGGCGTTCTGCTTGTTGACCGCAAGGGACGCAAGTTTCTACTGTCCGTGGGCAGCGCGGGCATCATCGTGTCGCTGATTTGCACTGGCGTCCTATTTCGCCGGACGGAAAGCCTGCGCGTGGATTCTCGCGAAGCCCTTCAGTCGATGGTTGACGCGAATCAGAGAGTCTCGCTGCTCTATGACGAGAAGATCGCGAGCACCCTCCTCGCGGCGAGCGACGATGCCAGCTCCGGCAAGTCCATCGCCGTCCGCGGACGCCCTACATCGCTGGTTGTCATTTATTCCTACGGAGACTTCCGTGCCGCCAGCAAGGTGGCGCGCTCCGATGACCAGGCGGCAAAGGCCATCGAGATCACGCGCGAAAGCTGCGTGCCCGCGAATAAAGTGGTCGCGTTTTTCTCGAATCCGTTCAGTAATCTCGATGCTGCACGCACGGCGCCGCTGAAGATCGAGAACGCGCTGATTACTCCGGTGCCCACCGCGCACAACGGGTGGCTGGTGGCCAGCAGTCTTTTTGTGTTCATGGCGTTTTTCGCAATCGGTCCCGGAGTGTGCGTCTGGCTGGCTCTTTCGGAGTTGATGCCAACCCGCATTCGCTCGAACGGCATGAGCATCGCCTTGTTAATCAACCAGGCGGTGTCAACGGCCATCGCGGCCGTGTTTCTGCCTGCGGTCGGCAAGTATGGATACTCGACAATGTTCTTTGGCTTTGCCGCCTGCACCGTAATTTACTTTGTTACGGCGGCTGTGTTCCTGCCGGAAACCAAAGGGAAGACTCTGGAGGAAATCGAAGCGCACTTTGAAGGAGCGACAAAAATGGGGTCTGCGACCAATGTCCCGATCTGATGGCCCATGCATTCGTTGTCGCAGCGCGCTAAGGAATCTCTGAGTAAATGCCTCCGTGGTCCTCTGTTTCCCTGTGTCCTCAGTCGTTGCGCTCTTTGCTTCGACACTTGAGCAGAGCGTCTTTTACGATGCGGGGCGAGAGAGACCTGTTGTCTGCCAAACGGGCACTCGCTTCTCCTATAATTCTTCTTTCGCTGAATTCGCAGTCCCTTTGAGCCTCGGGAGAGAAGTGTCCCGAGGCAAAGGCTAAGGGCCAGAAGCCAGGAGCTAGAAGTATTCTATGTCCCGTCCAAAACCTCTCGTTCTCGTCATTCTCGATGGCTGGGGATACCGCGCCGAAACCAAAGCCAATGCCATCGCACTCGCGCGCAAGCCGACCTACGACCGGCTGCTGCGCGAATATCCCAACACGCTGATTCATACCAGCGGTCCATTTGTCGGCCTGCCAGAAGGGCAGATGGGGAACAGCGAAGTCGGCCACTTGAATATGGGCGCTGGACGCGTCGTTCACATGGACATTACGCGCATCGACCTGATGGTCCAGAACGGTGAATTCTTTTCGCACCCCGTGCTCGTGGAAGCCATGAAGAACGCGCGTGTCGGCGGACGCAAGCTGCATTTGTTTGGCTTGCTCTCCGACGGCGGAGTGCATTCGCGGCAAGAGCATCTCGACGCGCTCTTGAAAATGGCCAAGCAGCAGGGAGTCGACCGCGTGTTCGTGCACGCCTTCATGGATGGCCGCGATACGCTTCCGACGAACGGCGCTGGATATCTTGAACAGCTGCAGCAGAAAATGCGCGAGTACAACTCCGGCAAGATCGCAACCGTCAGCGGCCGGTACTATGCCATGGACCGCGACCGGCGCTGGGAGCGCATCGATAAAGCGTACAGCGCGATGGTCGCTGGAAAGGCCGAGGGTGGCACATACGCCGACGCCGTGCAAGGCGTGAAGGATTCTTATAATCACGACGTAACCGACGAGTTCGTCGTGCCGTTCGTTTGTACGGACGCAAACGGTGCTCCGTTGGCGACGATCGGCGACGACGATTCCTGCATCTGTTTCAACTTCCGCGCCGACCGCGTACGCCAGATCACACGCACGCTGTGCCGAAACAGTGGATTGAACGAAAAAAGCGGCAGCGATCTGCCGGGCGCCACCGATCTCGACTCGACTATTCCGCGCGACCGCCTGCCGAAGAACTTGAAATACGTTTGCATGACGCAGTACGACAATAATTTCAGCTTGCCGATCGTGATTCCTCCGGAATCGATGGCGAACATTCTAGCCAACGTCATGGGCGGACTGAACATGCGCAACCTGCGCGTGGCCGAGACCGAAAAATATGCGCACGTTACCTACTTCTTCAACGGCGGAGTGGAAACTCCCTTTCCCGGGGAAGAACGCGTGATGGTGCAGTCGCCGAAAGTTGCGACCTACGATCTGAAACCAGAAATGAGCGCCGCTGGCATCGCCGAAGCGGTCGTGAAAGCCGCCAACGACGCCACATTCGACGTCGTGATCGTCAACTTTGCCAACGCGGACATGGTCGGGCACTCGGGCAAACTGGAGCCGACCGTGAAGGCTGTAGAGACAGTCGATGCGTGCCTTGGCGAGATCGAAAAAGCGGTACGCGCCAAAGGCGGAGCGATGCTGATCACCGCTGATCATGGGAACGCTGAGCTAATGATCGATCCGGTCAGCGGCGGTCCGCATACGGCGCATACTACGAATCCCGTGCCGTTCATCGTGATCGCCGAAGATGCGAGCCGCTACACGCTCAAACCGAACGGATCTCTCCGCGATATTTCACCGACCATGCTTGGCATGTTGGGCATCACTGAGCCCATGGAGATGACGGGTTCCGATCTTCGGGCGAAAAAAAGCTGACACCACAGGGTACACAGAGGAACACTGGGGAAAGCACGGTCTTCCCCGTGTTCCTCTGTGGACCCTGTGGTAAAGAGAATTTGACTTCCATGAAACTACTCATCTGCGTTCGCCACCCGTTTGATCAATGGAATGCCCCGGGTTGGTTTGCCGATCGATTGCGCGCCGACTTTCCAGAGCATGTGATCGTCCATCTGCCAGACTACGAGCGACTGGGCGGCGAAATCGTAGATGCCGAAGTTCTGGTGGCATGGTCGATCCGCCCTGAGCAAATTACTATGGCGAAGAAACTGCGTTGGATTCACTCTCCGGCCGCGGCGGTGAATCAGTTGATGTTTCCTGAAGTCGTCAACAGCGATATCGTTCTAACCAACGCCCGCGAAGTGCATGGGCCAGTGGTGGCAGAGCACGTCATCGCGCTCGTTTTTGCGCTGGCCAAGAAGATCCCTGAGTCGGCGCGCATGCAGGAGAAGCACATCTGGGGACAGCAGATTCTATGGGACGAGTTGCCGCGCATCCGCGAAGTCGCGGGCGCGACTTTGGGAATGATCGGCCTCGGCAGCATCGGACGTCCAGTGGTGAAAACCGCGAAGGCTCTAGGCATGCGGGTGATCGCGGTGCGCGAGCATCCGGAGAAGGGAAGCGAAGCCGCGGATTCAGTACTCGGTCCAGCTCAAATTGACGATGTCTTTCGGCAAGCGGATTACATTGTTCTGGCCGCTCCGGTCACGGCGAATACGACCGCAGTTGCGAACGCGAAACGTCTGGCGCTCATGAAGCCCGAAGCCTGCCTGATCAACGTCGGGCGCGGTCCGCTCGTGGACGAATCCGCGCTCGCCGCCGCTCTGCGCGAAAAGAAAATCGGCGGCGCGGCGCTCGATGTATTTCCGCACGAACCGCTGCCTGCCGATTCGCCATTGTGGGATGTTCCCAATCTGCTGATCACTCCGCACACGGCAGCGCTGACTGATAAATTGTGGGAGCGGCACTACGCGCTGTTTTCCGAAAATCTACGCCGCTATCTGGAGGGCAAACCCATGGTGGCCGTTGTGGACAAGTCCAAGGGATATTAATAAATCGGATCGGCTTCACTGCTCGATGTTTCTGCTCTCTCGGCAAACCGCCTCTTCCTCGTGTCGTGGATTCTTCCGGAACGCTAACTCTCACTGTGTGTCAGTTTTCGGGGGCCGATCCGCTCCTCAGCGTAGAATCTTGCGTGGCGCGGGCCAATCACAAGTCTCGGACGCCGCGGAGCAGAAATCGAATGGCTGATGCTACGACACTTCGAGAACCCGGCTCGCAATCGCCGCAAACAATTCCTGAAATCGACATCCGCCAAAAGCCGGATTATACGCACGCCGAAATGGCGGTCCGGAGCGGCGCCGTCGGCATTACTTTGGGATGGCTGTCGGATCGCCAGTTACGTGCTCTTTGATTTGATAGACAAGAAAGTCATGGATGGCTTTCACCGCATCGGGGTTTGACGAACTGATCCGCGCCGACGCGCCTTGAGGTCTCTCTTCAAAAGAGTAGGTGATAGCCGACTTGAGACGCTGCATTTCTCTTGCGCCGGGTGGCATTTCAGCGTGTGTCATTAACGGCGCGCTGAAATCACCGTTGGCGAACTGCTCCGAGATCGTCTTTAGGTGTTGGCGAATGAGGTGGCGGCTGGTGGTGTCGGCGGCGTTGTTCGATTCAACTTGGATGCTTCCACCATCGCGGGCCAGTAAGAAATGATGTGTCGTCTTGTTCTGGTCGAATCCCATCGCGGCGTTCCCGCGCTTCTTCATTTCCGCTTCTTTCTTCATTTGGGCTTGATGCTGTTCGTGCGTCATGCCCGGCGGCATGTCATGCTGCGCTGATGCGCGGTTCGCAAATTGGCCAGCCAATATCAATAGAACCAGTGCGTTATTTCTTTGGTGAATCATTTTGTTTTACCCTTTGGCGGCACAATGCCGCTTTCAATGACTATCGTAAGCTGTGGAACCGCTTCCAGAGTCAAGTGAAAAATGAAGGCGGCCCGAACCCTGTCATCACGGTTGGCCCGCGTTGACCCTGGAACCATTCTAAGGTTATGATTTCCCGACGATGACTGGGGATGATCAAAGCCTTCGGATCGGTGTGGTGGCGCAACGGGCCGGGGTGAGTCCAGACACCTTGCGGTACTACGAGCGCATGAAACTGCTATCTAAGATTACGCGGACTGATGGCGGGTACCGGCAGTATTCGAATTCCACCGTCGAGCAGGTCCGATTCGTTCGAAATGCGCTTCGATTCGGTTTTTCGCTCAAACAAATCAAGACCTTCCTGGACGCTCGCGATTCGGGACGCGCTCCCTGCCGTGAGGTGCGGGCCGCTGCCGAAGAGATTCTGGTACGAGTGGACCAGCAGATCAAAGATTTGAAAGCGGCGCGACGGGCCGTCTTAGGCACACTCGTTGACTGGGACGAGCGTCTGTCCGTTACCGCAGCCGGACAACCAGCGATGCTTCTTCAGAGGGTGAAGCCCGACCGCATCAAAGTGGATTGCCTGTCCGTTCGCCTGAAGAAAGCGGGGGGAAATATATCAGGACCGCATGGTGCCGGCGCAAAGTTACCCAAGACCCCGACCGGCAAGGTTCTAAAGCGGGAACTGCGGAAGCGATATCAAGCTGTACCGGCGACAATGCGTTCGCCCAATGGAGGAGTTTAGCGGGACTATGAGCGACCTGGTGAGAATTAGCAAAGACAACGATGTCGCGGTCATTACCATCGACAATCCTCCGGTGAACGCGCTGAGCCCCGGCGTGCCAGATGGCATTGCTGGGGCAATCGATGAAATGAATCGCGACCCAGCCGTCAAGGCAGCGGTCGTAATCGGCGCCGGACGCACGTTTGTCGCAGGCACCGATATAAAGGAATTCATTAAGATTACCTCAGGCGGACGCCGAGTAACGCTTCTTCCCCTGATGCATCAAATTGAAAATAGCGGCAAGCCCGTGGTGATGGCGATTTACGGGAACGCGTTTGGCGGCGGATTGGAATTGGCGATGGCGGGTCACTACCGGGTTGCGTCGCCCGAAGCGCAGGTTGGTCAGCCGGAAGTGAAACTCGGCATCATCCCCGGAGCCGGCGGAACGCAACGTCTACCGCGTTTGATTGGAGTGGCCAAGGCAGTGGAGATGTGCGCCGAGGGCAAGCCGATTTCCGCGCGCGAGGCCGCAGCGCTTGGACTGATTGATCGCTTGATCGAGGGAGATCTGCTGAGTGGCGCAGTGTTGTTCGCGCGCGAAGTTGCGGGCAAGCCCGCGCTCAAGACCCGGGAGCGAATCGGGAAGCTCGGAACCGCGGAAGAGAACGCATCGATTTTTGCGGCGGCGCGAGAGACGGCGCGCAAAAAACAACGCGGGCTGAAGGCTCCTCTGGCCGCGATCGACGCGGTCGAGACCGGCACTAAGTTGTCGTTTGACGAAGGGTGCGAGGCGGAAGCGAAGCTTTTTACCGAATGTCTTTTTTCCGATCAGTCGAAAGCGCTCATCCATGTCTTCTTTGGTGAGCGCGAGGTGGCAAAGATTCCCGATGTACCTAAAGACACTCCGGCGATCCCAGTGACCCGTGCGGCGGTGGTTGGTTCGGGAACGATGGGCGGTGGGATTGCGATGGTATTCGCTAACGCTGGCATTCCGGTGTTGCTTAAGGACGTCGACGACACCGCGCTCGAACTTGGCATGGCGAAGATAAAAAAGAACTACGTGGGCTCGGTGCAGCGCGGACGCTTTACACAGGCGTACGTCGACGAACGCCTGAAGCTGATTACGCCGGTGCTGTGTTACGACGCTTTTGCGGACGTAGACATGGCGGTGGAAGCGGTGTTTGAAGGCATGACGTTGAAGAAAACGGTATTCGCGGACTTGGATCGCGCCTGCCGGCCGGGAGCGATTCTGGCGAGCAACACCTCAACTCTCGACATCGATGAAATCGCCAGTGCAACGTCGCGGCCCGAGGCGGTGATCGGGACGCATTTCTTCAGTCCGGCGAACGTGATGCGCTTGCTCGAAATTGTGCGGGGGAAAAAGTCGAGTAAAGAAGCGATTGCCACCTGCATGCAATTGTCCAAGAAACTCGGCAAGATTGGAGTGCTGGTAGGGAACTGTCGTGGCTTCGTTGGGAATCGTATGTTCCACCCGTATCGGCGCGAAGCCCAATTCCTGGTCGAAGAAGGAGCGGCCATCGAAGCGGTGGATCAGGCGCTCACCGAATTCGGCACCGCCATGGGCCCGCTCGCAACCGGCGACCTCGCGGGTCTGGACGTAGGCTGGCGTATTCGCAAGGAGCACCGCCATCTGGAGAAAGCCGGAATCCGCCAGCCATTGGCCGAGGATCGACTTTGCGAACTGGGGCGCTACGGTCAGAAAACATTGAAGGGCTGGTATCGATATGACGAGAATCGTCGCGCGACCGTCGATCCTGAAGTGACCGCGATGGTGCGGCAGTGCAGTGCCGGCGCCGCAATCCCGCAACGAAAGATTTCCACCGAAGAGATCGTCGAGCGTTGCATTTACGCTTTGGTCAACGAGGGAGCGCGGATTCTCGAAGAGGGGTACGCGTTGCGGGCAGTCGACATCGACATCATCTATCTCAACGGCTACGGATTCCCCTCCTACAAAGGTGGTCCGATGTGGCACGCCGACGCGGTGGGATTGCAAAATGTCTATCGCCGCATTTGCGAATTCCAGCAACGGCATGGAGAACTCTGGACGCCGGCCCCACTGCTAAAGCGACTCGCAGATGCAGGGAAGACCTTCGCCGACTTCGACAAAGAGCAGACCACAGCCGCGTAGGGACGACCTTCGCGGAGCGGATCAAAAGTTTGAGGATCGCATGAGAGAAGCAGTCATCGTCGCCAGTTCGCGAACCGCGCTGACAAAATCATTCCGCGGATCATTCAACCTGACGCGTCCCGACGATCTGGCCGCGCACTGCATTCAGGATGTGATGCGCAAAACGCCGCAGCTCGATCCGCGCGAAGTCGAAGACGTCATCCTCGGCTGTGGCCAGCCGCACGGCGCGCAAGGACACAATATCGCAAGAGTTTCGGCGTTGTTGGCGGGTCTCCCCACGTCGGTCGCTGGACTCACGCTCAACCGATTTTGTTCGTCGGGCCTGCAGGCAATCGCGTCGGCTGCGTATCAAATCGTGAACGGCGGCAGCGATGCGGTCATCGGCGGCGGCGTGGAGAGCATCACCATGACGACCCGCAATCACGATCCGAATCCCACGTTGCTCGATAAGTTTCCGGGCGTCTACATGGTGATGGGAGACACGGCCGAAGTCGTCGCCAAGCGCTACAAGATCGGCAGGCAGGCGCAAGACGAGTATGCACTCCTAAGCCAGCAGCGCACCGCTCGCGCTCAACGAGAAGGTCGTTTCCAGGCAGAAATTGCTCCCATGCGCGCGCTGCGAGCCACACTCGACAAGAAGACCAACGAGGTAGTCGCAAAAGAAGAAGTGTCCGCGGACAAAGATGAATGCAATCGACCCGACACCACGATGGAAGGCCTATCGGCGCTCAAGCCGCATTTTGATCCGACGAGTGGACAAGGCACCGTCACCGCGGGAAATTCTTCGCAGCTTTCCGATGGCGCTTCGGCGACGCTTGTAATGTCGCGCCAACGAGCCGATCAACTCGGAATCCCATACAAACTGATTTTTCGCGGCTTCCAGGTTGCGGGTTGCGATCCCGACGAAATGGGTATCGGCCCGGTCTTCGCAGTTCCAAAGTTATTGCAGCGCGCCGGCGTGAAGTTCAATGACATCGATCTCTGGGAACTCAACGAGGCGTTCGCAGTTCAGGTGGTCTACTGTCGCGATCGTTTGGGAATCGACCCCGAAAAGTTGAACGTGAACGGTGGCTCGATTTCGATCGGCCATCCCTTCGGCACGACCGGCTCGCGGATGGTGGGGACACTGGCCAACGAAATGTCGCGCCGCAAAGCGCGTTACGGAGTCGTTACCATGTGCGTCGGCGGCGGCCAGGGCGCAGCGGGATTGTTCGAGCGCGCAACCTAAGAAAACTCCGATTCGAGTGTGGCGCGGACACTCCTGTCCCCGAAAAGCGGGCGGACTTCTCGAATGCTCGTTAGAAGAAGGTGCTCGATCATTGTGTCCTGGCACAACGCGCTGATGGCGACTGCCGAACGCATGGGGCGAGACGGATCGCACGGCGGCTGGCACTTGGCCCACACCGGCATCGGAACGCTCCCGATCGTCTATTTTGGCACCGAGCAGCAGAAGAAACGCTTCCGCCCGGGAAGACGCATTGCGACGGCATTTGTCCCGCGTGCGCGAATATGCCAATCACGGTCCAGTGAATGCCATCGCGTTGCGCCGCCAGATCGCGGGACGGCTGCTGGCGAGCGAACGCTACACAGTCTGAGTGGAAATGGGTTCGCCAAACTCTTTCGTGGAGCGGACGCAGGGCACCTCCGATCTGCCGGGGCGACCTGACTTCGTCCTGACAGCGTCGAGATTGGCTCTATTTGTGCATGGCTGCTTTTGGCACGCGCACAACTGCAAGAATGCGGCGGACCCCGATCGGGATGGTCGTACTTTCGCTCGCGGCGCTGGTCGCGATTGACGGATTTCGCAATAGGGGGCAGGTCAGACTGCTGCCCAATAAAGGTACGAGGCTGCGCCACCCTCGTTTTTTGAAGGTGGGATTCCACGGGAGCTGAGTGTTTGGGATTTCGCGCGAATCGGATGCTAAGGATAGCTCCCATCCCCCACCCTTTTCACAAAGTACGTGAAATTAGGATGCGGCACTCCGGCTTTCCCAAACCTCGCTCAGTATCTTCTTGCTCGATACTGTATCGAACGTCATGACTGACCGTCATGACTGACCGTCATGACTGACGTAACCCCGCTGTGCCCAGTCTTCTGCTATACTGCTATTAACGCTTTTGCTACGGTTTGCTCGTTAAGCGGGGATCCTGTTGGATCCGTATCACCTCCGCATTTCCTGCCCGCCGTTCGGTTCCAGCGCCAATTTAATTGCGAGCGGCATGCAGCCTCGGACCAGTGTGTCTGAGAGACTAAAAGTAGGCCCCTCCAGAAAGAACACAATCGAATGTTGACATTTACAGAACTGCCCCTGTCTGCTGCTTTGCAGCAGAAGTTGGCGGCAGCTCAATTTATTACTCCTACACCCATCCAGGCGAAAGCCATTCTCCCTGCCCTTGAAGGCAAGGACGTCATCGGCACCGCCCAGACCGGCACGGGCAAAACTCTTGCGTTTCTGATTCCCATCATCGAGATGCTGCGAACGGAATCGGCCAAGCATGAAACAACGAAGGCCGTCCGTGCCCTGGTTCTACTCCCCACCCGTGAGCTGGCCATGCAGGTTCACGAACAGTACGAGCAGTTGCGCGACAAGAAGATGCCGAAGGCCGCGCTCGTCATCGGCGGAGTATCCGAGAAGGCGCAGATCGCAAGCTTGCGCGGTGGCAGCGAGTTCGTCATCGCTACACCCGGACGCTTGCAGGATTTCATTACCCGCAAATTTGCTGACCTCCGTCACGTCAAGATACTCGTCCTCGACGAAGCCGATCGCATGCTCGACATGGGATTTCTTCCGTCGATCCGGCGCATTCTGCAAGTCCTGCCGCAGCGCCGTCAGACGCTGTGCTTCTCCGCCACCATGGAACAGTCAGTGTCATCGCTGGTCCACGATTACATGCGCGAGCCAGTACGCGTCGCCCTCGGTTCAACCCTGAAACCGGCAGAGAGCGTCAAACTCGAAGCCTACGAAGTAAGGCCGTCTGAAAAGTTGGACGCGCTGCGCCAGTTGCTCTATGAAGAAAAAGGTCAAACCTTAATCTTTACCCGCACCAAGCGCGGCTCGCAACGTCTTGCCAAGGAGCTCGAGCGTGACGGCTTCTCGGCGGCCATGATTCACGGCGACCGCACCCAGGCCCAGCGCAACGCCGCACTCAGCGGATTCCAGGAAGGACGCCACCAGATTCTGGTTGCCACCGACATCGCGTCTCGCGGATTGCACTGCGATGACATTGCTCACGTGATCAACTACGACTTGCCCAAAATGGCGGAAGACTTCATCCATCGCGTGGGCCGTACCGGTCGCGCCGGCCTGCAGGGCCGCGCTTCTACACTCGTCACCGGCGTCGAAGTTCTGGAGCTTCGCAACATCGAGCGCACCCTCAAACTTCGCATCGAACGCAAACAGGTGAACGCGGCGGCCGAGGATCGGCCAAAGCGTTTCGTAGAAAACACGCTGGCATCGCGGACGTTGACCAAGTTGCCGGGTGAGGTTTTTGTCTAAACGCAAAACTTGACCGTGTGGTGACGGGGCTGTGCCCCGCCATCACACAATCGCGAAACGAGCGCTGAGTGCGCTCGACGGAAATTTGATTGTATTCAGGATTTTCTGCCAGACCCGCCGGAGCCTTGCGCTCCGGCGTTTTCGTCCACGGTCAAACGACTACTCGGCCGGCTTGCCGCGCGGCGCTAACAGTTCCAGAGAATTCGGTTCGTCGTCGGAACCAATGCGGAACAACGCTGCCTGTGCTTCGGCCAGTTCACGCATCTCCTGCATTTCGTCGACCTCTTGCCCCAGGCCGCCTTCCGGCTGGTCCTGCCTCTTTTGCGTCTTTTTCTCGTTCTTGTCGCGCTGTTTCTGTTGGCGCGCTTGCTCTTTCTGACGTTTGGTAAAAGTCGATCGGCCTCGTGGCATTCGCAATACCCCCGTGATTTCTATTTCTTTATTTTTATTCTTATAATGACGGCCGGCTACAGGAACCATCTGTAGGGTTGGCCCAGCTCTTGTCCTCGAACAAATCCCCTGATGCGGATTGGATGAACTCAGCCAGCGGATTGACACATTGCCAGTTCGTTCAGGCGCTTGCTAACAGTATAACCTCGAAATCTGGTGAGGCGCATCTTGACTTGTGGGGAACCGCTCAAAGTGCCCGTTTGACGGGCCTTGGCGGGCAATTCTATACTGCCGCTCCGGGGACACTCCCATGTTCAAACGCTTCCTGTCGCAACGAGTGCTGGTTGTTCTTTCGATTGCGACTCTGGCCCTCGCAGCCCTGAGTCCCAGGCAGGCGCCCCCACCGTCAGTCGTCAAGCAGCCCGTACTCACGCCACAGACCAGCAACACGACGCAGGGTTTGATCGCCGTGAGCCCGGTGAACTCGAAGGTGGCGTGGGCCTCGGGACGCGGCGGGACGTTTTTGCGGACCGTCGACGGTGGCGCCACCTGGACAGCGGGAGTCGTCCCCGGAGCCGAGCAGGATCAATTCCGCGACGTGCAGGGGGTAAGCGAAAGGGTCGCCTATCTGCAATCCATCGGCAACAATCCGACTGACTTCCGTATTTACAAAACCGAAGACGGCGGCGCGACCTGGAAGCTCCAGTTTGAAAACCAGAATCCGAGCGCCTTCTACGACTGCTTCGCCTTTTGGACGCCGACCCGTGGCATCTCGCACAGCGACTCGGTGAATGGAGTGTTTCCCGATCTCCGCACGACCGACGGCAAGACCTGGAAGGATATCAGCGGCAACATGCCTCCGGCATTGGCGGGCGAAGCGTCATTCGCATCGAGCGGCACCTGCGTCGCAACCCAAGGTGAGCAAAACGCATGGATCGCCACCGGCGGCTCGTCGATTGCTCGGATTCTAGCGACAAAAGACGGAGGCAACACCTGGCACGCCTACGCCACGCCGCTCCGGAGTTCGCCGGGCACCGGAGCCTTCACCGTAGATTTCCGCGATGCGCAGCATGGCATCGTAGGCGGAGGCGACCTGGACCCAACCGATCCGAATAACGCGAGGACGGCCATATCGAGCGATGGCGGTCAAACCTGGACTCTGACCAATCCTCCGCCCGTAACCGGTGCTATCTTCGGGCTAAGCTATGTGAATCGTTCCGGCAACGGCGACCAAGGCGGCACCGCGGTCGTGGTCACGGCCAACACGGGAGGCGCGGCGTGGACTCCAGATGAAGGCAAAACCTGGTTCGCGCTGCCCAACGTAACCGGATATTGGTCAGTAGCCTTCGCGACTCCGAAAGCGGGGTGGCTGGTCGGCACGGGAGGCACGATTCTGAAAATCAGTTTCTAGGCCGCGAGATCAGCCCCTGAAGGGGCGACATTCGTTAGCCCAGCGCGTCAGCGCTGGGAACAATGTGCCTGAACGACGAGCTCCG
>JAYUJG010000293.1:0-7760 GCA_043765355.1 Acidobacteriaceae bacterium
GCAGTCAGTCACTGGACAACTCCCACCCCTGTCGCAGTCGCAGGATTCAATTATGGCGACTATAAAAAAATGGAAATACCCGACGAGAAGACCGGCTACAAACTTTCGGGTTATTACTTGTCGGAGTTACCCTACTCACTTCAGCATGCTAAAGAGACTGCTTTTTTGCAGTCGATGGCTCCAGGCGCGATGACGAAATACGCCTTGGAGCAGACCAGAGCCCAGTTGCAGCTTTGCACCTATTACTTTGGCAAAAGTCCCTACGACGACATCTACATCACGGAACAACCCAATTTCGCATTCGGACAATCGTGGCCCAATCTTGTGTATCTGCCAATTTCCGCATACATGGATTCGACGCAGCGATGGATGCTGTTTGGCGGCATCAACAATAAATTCACTGGCTTTGTGCAGGAAGTAACGCCTCACGAGGTGGCGCACCAGTGGTGGGGCCATGCCGTAAGTTGGGGCTCTTACCACGACCAGTGGCTTTCAGAGGGATTCGCCGAGTTTTCGGCCGGCCTCTTTCTCCAACAAGCGGTCGGGAAAGACTGGCGGAAGGACTACATCGAATTCTGGGAGCGACTGCGGTTGCGTATTTTGGAGAAGAACAATTTTGGCGTGGCTCCGAACGACGCCGGCCCTATCTGGATGGGACTGCGGCTGATTTCTCCGCGCAGCCAGAGTGCTTACCAGAATGTGACGTATCCGAAGGGTGCCTACATCCTAGAGATGCTGCGGTCAATGATGTACAGCCCCGAGGAGCAGGACAAAGAATTCATCGCCATGATGCACGACTTTGTAGAGAGCCACCGCGAGAAGGCAGCGACTACGGAGTCCTTCAAGGTCGTCGCCGAGAAACACATGACCAAGTTGATGGACCTGCGAAAGAATGGCCGGCTGGATTGGTTTTTTGACGAGTGGGTCTATGGAACGCAAGTGCCGCGATACCACTTCGACTACCAGCTAACTCCAGCGGAGGCGGGCAAGACGAAACTGCACATGACCATTACCCAGAGCGAGGTCGATGAGCACTTTGCCATGCTGGTTCCGGTGTTTGCCGATTTTGGCAATGGTATGACGCCGATAGCCCAAGTCGGAATCGGCGGCGATACCAGCCGCAGCGTCGACATGATCTTGTCTAGCCAGCCGAAGAAAGTTGCGCTGAATGCGTACAAAGAGATTTTGGAGCGGTGAGGTAGCTGGCTAATTCTTCGGGGTGGTGTCTTCCGCAGGCACATGCTTCGCGGCAGCTTTCGGATCGACTGCCGTCTGCGCGCTGGACGTTGTCATTGCACTTTCCGGGTTAAGCAGGTGATCGTGGCTAGGGCCCAATCCCAGTTTGATCAGCGCTCGCGAATCTGGAATCTGCTTCGATTGCCATCCTTGATCCGCCTGATACTTCTGCATCGCGGCCTGCGAAGCGCTGTCCCACGCTCCCGAGGGCTCGCCTTGCAGGTAGTGCTCGCGGATGAGCGCCGTTTGAATCTGGCGGGCGCGGGTGGCGTCGATCGCCTGCTGGCCGCGCTTCTTCGAGCTCTTCTTGCCGCGAGAACTCTTGCTACCCTTCTTCGCGGATGTGCGTTTGGTGGTCGCGCGTCCGCTGGCGGCGTGCTTTGCATTCGCGGCGGGTTTCACGAACGTCTCTGCCGGAGCTGATGTCTCCGTCTGTGCCAAGGCGAACGCAGCCATGCCGAGCCAGAGCAGGATGCCGAGTCCCGACCGCAGCCAACTCCGATTTTGATCAGCCCACCGCATCAATTCTCCCTACCCCACGTCCGTCAAGCCTCACGCTGGCACGGGGCAAAGCCCCGTCACCACACGTGCGAGTAAAGCTCCAACAAAAAAACCGGCGAAACCGGCCACTCTCATGGTCCCTGAATTGGGACCGGAGTGCCAGTCTCGCCGGAGTATATCTCGGTTACGGAAGTGTGCCCGCCAGGAAGATCGTTCCATCCTGCGCCCTGGAACCTCGCGGACGCACCAGGAACACCACATCCTGCCCACTCTTCAGCGACGACTCGATTTTCGCGAAGTCTTCAGGATTGTTCACCGGCTGCTTGTTCACTTCGAGGACCACGTCGCCCCGGTTCAAACCCAGATCCTCGGCGAACGATCCCTGCTTCACATCCTGCACCACAACGCCCTTGCCCGCGGCAATGCTTAAACGATCAGCCAGGTCGGCAGTAATACCGCGCACCGTGATTCCAAACTTGCTCGCCTTGGGCGCTTCTTCGGCCTGGTTTTCTTCGTCCTCGCCGAGTCGCGAAGCGAAGAGCTTCGATCGGTCGGCGATGGTGACGGTGGTCTCGTCTTTCTTGCCGTTGCGCACAAAGGCCAGTTTCGCCTTGGAGTTCGGTTTGCGGGAGGCAATATCCGCCACCAGTTCATCACCGCTCTTCACGTCTTTGCCATCGACCGAAGTAATCGTATCGCCAATCTTCAGTCCCGCCGTATCGGCCGGACTGCCGGAGACAACGTTGGAGACGGTGACTCCCGATCCGTAGATGCGAGCGATGGCCGGATTTGGCTGCGCCGAAAATTCGATGCCGATCGATCCGCGCGAAACCCGGTGGTCAGGACCAATCAGCTGATTGTAGACAGTCGTTACCGTGTTCGACGGCATGGCAAATCCCACGCCCGCGTACGAACTGGTCTCCGTCAAAATGGCCGTGTTGATGCCGATCACCTCGCCCGCCATATTCACCAGCGGTCCACCGGAATTGCCCGGATTGATCGCCGCATCGGTCTGAATGAACGACTGAAACTGCCGATTGGGAACAATGTTGCGTCCCTTGGCCGAAACGATGCCGGCGGTCACGGTTTCCTGCAATCCAAAAGGACTGCCGATCGCGAGCACCCAGTCGCCAACTTCCATCCCGTCGGAGTTGCCCAGCTTCGCCGCTGGAAGCGCGTGCTCGACATCGATCTTGATCACGGCCAGATCGGTCTCCTGATCCATGCCGATCAGCTTGGCGTCATGACCCGGAGAAGCCGGATTTTCATCCTGCAATTTTACGCGGATGCGATCCGCCTTTTCGACAACGTGGCGGTTGGTGACGATGTAGCCCTTGGAATCGACGATCACTCCAGAACCAAGCGAGCGCTGCCGGATGGTGCCTGCCTCAGGACCGCCTTGGCGGCCCTGGCCGCCGAAAAATTTGTCGAAGAAATCCTGGAAGGGGGCGTCGCCTTCGCCATCGCCCTGGTCCTGATCGGGATCGGGCCGTGTGGAGCGACTGCGGCGGTGAGGATTCTTAACCGTCGACTCGGTATTGATATTCACCACACTCGGCTCAAGCTGCTTGGAAATCTGCGAAAAGGCGTTCGAGAGTTGCTGCGGCGCCGGGATGGTCAGGGGTGTGGCGTCCGACGACTTCTGGCCTTCCTTGCCTTTGACTCCATAAGAAATGACGGTTCCGATTAAAATTCCGACCGTAAGCGTCGCCAAAATCGTAAAGGTATAGGCCCAACGGTTAGCCTTGAGGCGCGCCCAAAAAGCGCTCTCGCGCGAATCCATGTATGTCCTCCTGAACCTGCCCAACTCCTCATTATACCTTCGCCCAGGCAGGGATTCGTACCAACGGTTGGATAGTCGTTGGATAGTCATTGGCCAGTCATTGGCCAGTCGGGCTAGTTAGCGCGACGAAGCCTGAGAAGTGCCACCTGACACCCGATTTCCTGCTACCATATTTTCAGCGCCCGTGGGGCGACTCTGATCGGCTGCAGGGCCGTGAGCGCGTGGGGACCCAGCTTGTTCCAGCGAGTTTTTCCAGTCGTCTTTCTATTTACTTCCATCCTTCTTGCCAGCGCGCAAGCGCCAAGTGCCCCCGGCAAGCCGCTTCCGCCCGGACCCATGCAAGCGAAAGTGAAGGCCTCGTGCACGTCTTGCCATAAGGCGGATCGCATTACCGAGCAGCACTTGACCCGCCAGCAATGGTCCGAGCAATTTGAAAAGATGGAAGGCCTCGGGGCAGTCTTCGCAGACTCGGATCGCGCCGCGATGCTCGGTTACCTGACCAAGAATTTCGGTCCGGGGAAAAACGGCAAGTCGGCCGTGAAGAAACCCACCGCAGCGAATTAGCACTGTGTGGCGCGGGCGCCCCCGCCCGCGTGCCAGCACTGGCAAGCCCCTCGCAGTCCTATGTATCCTCAGCGTTCTCCGCGGTTGCAGGCTTTTCCGCCCGCAGCAACGGAAACAAAATCACATCGCGAATCGTATGCGAGTCGGTGAACAGCATCGCCAGCCGATCAACACCCAATCCCACGCCGCCCGCCGGAGGCATGCCATACGACAGCGCGCGCACATAGTCAGCGTCCATCTGGTGAGCTTCATCGTCTCCGCGTTCACGCTCGTGTAACTGCGCCTCAAAGCGCTCGCGCTGATCGACTGGATCGTTCAGTTCGCTGAACCCGTTGGCGATTTCCATCTGGCCGGCAAACATCTCGAAGCGCTCGGTCCAGTCGGGTTCGTCCGGCTTTTGCTTGGACAGCGGCGATACCGCCGTTGGAAATTCATAGATGATCGTCGGCTGCATCAGATGTTCTTCCGCTACCGCTTCAAAGATCGCGGTGATCGTCTTGCCCGCAGGTGCCGCGGGATCGTATTTTAAGTTAATCCCCGCGCCGCGCACCCGCCCAACCAGGGCCTCAACCGACGCGTGGGCCGCGAAGTCGCCGCGTTCCGGTTTCGCTCCCGCCTCCTCAGGCCAGAAATGCACAATCGCCTCGCGCATCGTCATGCGCCGCCAGTTCCCGTGCGACCAGTCGATTTCATGTTCGCCCCACTTGGTCTTCATCCCGCCCGTTACATCTTTTACCGCTTGCTCAATCGCGCCCTGCGTCGTGTCGAGGATGCCGAGATAATCCGTGTATGCCTGATACGCCTCGAGCATGGTGAACTCAGGATTCCATCTCCAGCCAAGGCCTTCGTTGCGGAAGTTGCGATTGATTTCGTAGACGCGATCGAATCCGCCAACCGTCAACCGCTTCAAATAAAGTTCCGGAGCAATGCGTAGAAACAAATCCATGTCGAGCGTGTTGTGATGTGTTTTGAAGGGACGCGCCACCGCTCCACCCGCGATCGGATGCATCATCGGCGTCTCGACTTCCATGAACGACTGCCCATCGAAATAGCGCCGCAACGACTGCACGAGTTTGCTGCGCTTGGCGAACACTTCGCGGACTTCGGGATTCATCACCAGATCAAGATAGCGCTGGCGATAGCGCAATTCGACGTCGGTGAGCCCGTGAAATTTTTCCGGCAGCGGCAACAGGTCTTTCGACAGGAACGTCAGCTCCTCGGCATGAATGCTGAGTTCGCCGGTGCGGGTGCGAAATAAATATCCGCGTACGCCGAGGTGGTCGCCCAAGTCGAGCAGCTTCCAGAGTTCGAAGCCGGCGTCGCCGATGGCATCTTTCTTGACGTAGAACTGGAGCCGTTGCCCGTCCTGCTGCAATTGCCCGAACCCGGCTTTGCCCATCAGCCGGATGGCCATGAGGCGTCCAGCGACGCGAACGTGGACGCGCGTCGCTTCCAGATCCTCGCCGGTCTCGCCGCTGTAGGCCCCCAGAATCTGCGGGACAGTGTGGCTGAAGTTGTACTTGGTCGGATACGCCGGATGTCCGAGAGCCTCAATCTTCTTAAGCTTCTCGAGCCGGATTTCGTAGATGTTTTCGTCGAGTGACAATGGAATCCTTCGCTGTGCCGGAAACTTCTGATTATAAACAAGCGGAAGAGAGTTCTCGGTTCTCGGTTCCCAGTTCTCAGTATTTGGCTCCCGGCATGCTCGCTAGATCAATCATCCTGGTTGCCTGTCCGTTGTGTACCGTGGTACATTGGTACCACAATGAATAACGATCCCAATCTGCTCGTGGAGCGTGTCCAGACCGGGGTCCGGATGGAAAAACGCATCCTGAAAGTTCTCAAGGGTTTTGCCGAGTATCACGATATGACGCTCGGCGACGTGCTGGAAGGAATCGTGCTGCATGCCTTCGACGGTAAGACTCCCTTCAGTGCGTCGTCGCTCGAACGCATTCGCGAACTCAAGAAGTTCTACGGGCTCGACCTCGATTCGAACGCCAGCCATCGGCTGACCGAGATCAAGAAAGGGCAGAGCCGCGGCAGGACTGTCCGCACCAAGAAAGGAAGTCGGACCGGCGATTCGCGGGAACGCTGGGGCTAAAGCCCCTTACATAACGTCGGCTCACGCGGCCCTGAAGGGCCGCTCTTCCACGGCAGTGCAGACTTCATAATTTTCACGACGTCTCACAGGTTACTGACTATGACTGGCGATGAATTGATCGAGCAGTTTGAGGGCGGCACGACGGCTCCCGAGTCCTTCCATCATCCCGATCATGTGCGGCTGGCGTTTGAGTACCTGAACAGATATCCCGCGCTCGAAGCGCTGCAGAAATTTTCCGCAGCGTTGCTGCGCTTTGCCACGGCGCAAGGCAAAGCGGATCGCTACCACGAGACGATTACTTGGGCGTATTTGTTTCTGATCCGCGAGCGCATGCTGCGGGACGCGCCGGCGGACAGTTGGGAGAAATTTGCGGATGACCACGCCGACCTTCTTACATGGGCGAAGGGAAGCTTCGGGATTCTTGAGCGCTACTACCGGCAGGACACGCTGGCATCGGCGGCGGCGCGGGCCACGTTTCTGCTTCCCGATAGGCCGGTTAGCGCCTCGTAGCGCAGGCGGAGTGTCTCACGAATCCGTGGGGGCGGGACGCCCCCACGACAGCCGGCGAGACGCCGGCGCTACATGCTGGGTTAGAATCTCCGCATGGCGGATCCGCCCGAGAAAAAAGATCCACTGGTTTCACTCGCGCGCTATTCGGGGATTGGATTCATCATTCCGGCGGCGGTGCTGGTCGGGCTTTTTCTGGGCAAGCTTCTGGATTACTGGCTGCACACCAAGTGGCTGCATCTGGTCGGACTGCTCATCGGCGCAATGCTCGGATTCACGCAGATGATTCGCATGGCGATGTCCTCGAAGGATGACTCACTCGAGGATGACTAACCTCTCCAATTCAGAAGACGGTGGCCCAAAAGAAACGGCGCCCTTGGATTCGTTCCATGAACGCGCCATCCCGCGCATGCTGCGGACCATGGTGGTGGCCGGTGTGCTGCTGCTGGGGCCGGTGTACTGGTACTACGGTTGGGCGGGCGCGATCGGAGTGGCGGCGGGATCGGCGGTTTCCTACATTAATTTCCGCACCTTGATCCGCGGCGTGGAGGCTCTGGGCGACCGCATCGTCAACCAGCAGAGTAAAGAGCGGGGATGGGCCATCGTGCTGCGTTTCCTGGTGCGCTATGGGTTGGTCGGGATCGTGGCCTATGCTATCTTTAAAGGTTCCGGTTTGGCCTTCCGTGGATTCCTGTGGGGGCTTTGCCTGCCCGTAGCGGCCATGATGGCCGAGGCTGGATTCGAGGCCTGGGTGGCGTTTCGGCGGGAATAGGCTGCGAGCTTCGGGCTGCGAGTTTACGGCCATCGACCTTTGGCTCTCAGCGATCTCTGCGGGTTTTCTCTGTGCGGTCTGCGGTCAAAAGCTTTTAACGGCCGAGGTCGGAGAGAGAGTCCGCAGAGATCGCAAAGTAAACACGGCGCTGTTCTAGGTCAGTCCAGATTTAAGCTCGAAGCCCGTAGCTCGAAGCCCGCAGCGTTTTAGAGTATATGGAACAACTGGTATTTACTGAATTTCTGAATCGCATCTTCGGCGGGCCCGTATGGGCGCTGCTGCATGCGCTGGGCATT
>JAYUJG010000294.1:0-1741 GCA_043765355.1 Acidobacteriaceae bacterium
TTGAGCGCTGGTGCTCACAAGCACCGTGTAACCGTCGGCTGGCGATTTTGCGACCAGCGCAGGGGCCACCGTACTTCCCGCTCCTGGATGGTTCTCGACGGTTACCGGTTCGCCCCACAATTCAGAGAGCTTTGGACTGAGGGAGCGGGCCAACAAATCAGGTCCACCGCCGGCACCAAACGGCTCGAACAGCCGTACGGGTTTGTCTGGGTAAGCTTGGGCAACCACGGTCGCGTCCTCTGCATCTGGCATGGTCTTCTCGTCGTAGCTTAAGATTTTCGCAGCACCAGTCGCGACAGCGAGACTCGTGACTCGTATACAGCAAGCGGCGGATAGCATGCTCAGGAATAGCGGAATGATTCCATGCCGCGAGTTAATTGCCCCTATTGTGCTCTCGGTCCCGGACCCATTGCGACTGTCGGCTATCGCAGTCTTCGAGGGCCGCTTTGTAGTAAACGTAACTTCCACTTGGGGTCGACAGCTGCCGTTCCGACCTGAGCATGCATTCGTGTCTCGCCCGGAGGAGGGGCTAAAACGCGCCTCGAAGTGGCAATGCGAGTGGGAATAAGCGGTAAGTATCTGTATTAAAAATCCAACAGACGGCCTGCAAAACCTCTGCATCGGAAAGAGTATGGCGAGATGGCAGAGTGGTCATGCAGAGGATTGCAAATCCTTGTACGTCGGTTCGATTCCGGCTCGCGCCTCCAGAACCCTGAAAGAATGGGTAAGCACCACGGAACGCGCCGGCCGAAAGTCACCTTAGAGGCTATTTTCCTTCAGTCGACGCCGCGATATTCCTATCAAGGCCACCACCGTCTATAAGCAAGTGCTGCGCGACGTTTTCTAAATCTGTAATCAATATGTATGCGCCATTGAAGCAGGATTGTCGTATTGGTCTAAGGATTAATTGTTCTGCGGCAAACATATCAAGGGAGACCGCCTCATGAGCCCTCAAGTATCACGTAGAGATTTTCTGAAAGCCTCAACCGTGGCCGCCTCAATCGGCGTGCTCGGCGGGGGGCTGTTGACGAGCGATGCGTTCGCTTCACCACTCGGCGTGCGACGCAACGTGGGCGGCATGTCGGCGAGTGACCCGATCCTCTTGACGTATCGCAAGGCAATCAAAGCAATGAAAGCGCTGCCTGCGTCGGACCCGCGCAGCTGGAGTTATCAGGCCGCGATTCACGGTACATTCACTACGCCCGTACAGACCGCGTGGAACACCTGTCAGCACAATGCACTCTTCTTCTGGTCCTGGCATCGGATGTATCTTTATTGGTTCGAGCGGATCGTGCGCAAGATGGCGGGCGATTGCGAGCCCTGCTGGACCCTTCCCTACTGGGACTGGGCATCGCCCACGCAGCGGCAGCTCCCATCGGTGTTCCGCGATCCGGCGAGCGACCTCTTCGAGGTCAATCGCAACGTGGCCATGAACAATGGGACCGGTTCACTGAATGCCGGTGCAGTTGATTACACATCGGCCTTTGCGCTGACCAATTTCGTCACCGCAAGCGGATCGCTTTCGGGAGGCGCGCACGGATCCGTGCACGTCAGCGTCGGCGGTTTCATGGGGTCCGTGCCAACAGCAGCGCAGGATCCCATCTTCTATCTGCACCACTCGAACGTCGATCGCTTGTGGATGACCCTGCCTCGATTCCACGTACACCAACCTACGCAGCTCTGAGGCTGGATTCCGCATCGTTTGGAGCCTGATAGCCATTCGACGAATGCATGCGTTCAC
>JAYUJG010000295.1:0-3181 GCA_043765355.1 Acidobacteriaceae bacterium
GGCGCATTGCCGATTGCGATTGAGGCTCGTCGCACCAAAGTGAAACGGCTCATTGTGCCGGAAGTTAACGCCCGCGAAGCGGCCATGGTGGGTGATGTCGAGGTCTATCCGGTGAAGTCGTTGCTGGACGTGATTCACCTGATTAACTCTGGCAACGGAGTCTCGCGCCTGGAAGTCGATACCGGGCAACTGCTTGGTCAGGCGCAAGAATTTTATGTGGACTTCAAGGATGTCCGCGGCCAACAGACCGCGAAGCGTGCCCTTGAAGTCGCCTGCGCCGGCGGTCACAACATTCTGATGATTGGGCCTCCGGGATCGGGAAAGACGATGCTGGCGAAACGCATGCCGACGATTCTGCCGCCGTTCACTTTTGAAGAGGCGCTTGAGACCACGAAGATTCACAGTGTGGCGGGAGTGCTTGATGCGCACGCCGGCCTTGTGGGAATGCGGCCTTTCCGCGCGCCGCACCATACCATTTCTGACGCGGGGCTCATTGGCGGCGGCGCGATTCCCCGGCCGGGCGAAGTGTCGCTGGCTCACAACGGAGTGCTGTTCTTGGACGAGTTTCCCGAATTCCCGCGCAATGTGCTGGATGTCATGCGGCAGCCGCTCGAAGACGGGACGGTCTGCATTGCGCGCGCTGCCATGTCGCTGACTTTTCCGGCGCGCTTTATGCTGGCGGCGGCGATGAACCCTTGTCCGTGCGGCTTTCACAATGATCGCACCCGCGAATGCCATTGCACGCAGCCCATGATCCAGCGTTACATCTCGAAGATCTCAGGGCCGCTGCTTGACCGCATCGACATTCACATCGACGTCCCGGCGGTGAACTACAAAGAACTGCGCAGCACCAAAGAAGCGGAAAGCTCGGCCAGCATTCTGGAGCGCGTAGTGCGGGCACGCGACGTTCAGTTGAAACGGTTTTCCGGTGAAAGGCAGAGGCTCTATTGCAACGCCCAGATGCCGTCGCAATTGATTCGCAAATTTTGTGAGCTCTCGGCGGACTGCGAGCGGTTGCTGGAACGCGCCATGGCGCAGCAGGGACTGAGTGCGCGTGCGCATGATCGCATTTTGAAAGTGGCGCGGACGATTGCCGATCTGGATGGCATTCCGCAGCTGGAGCCGAAACACATTGCGGAAGCGATTCAGTATCGGACGCTGGACCGGACTTATTGGGCATGAAAGAGATCAAAACCACGACCTACCGCCGAGACGCGGAGGGTGCCGAAAAAATCTTTTTGGTTTGTTTGGGGCCGCGTGATTGGCTGTTCCCCGAAGAATGTAAGGTGCGTCTCGGCGACCTCTGCGTCTCGGCGGTAGATTGCGCCGGCAATCTATAATCCAACCCGGAGGTTTCATGCCAGGGTGGGGAACGGGGAGTTTTGAGAACGACGATGCGCAGAATTTTCTTGGCGCGCTGCATTCGAAACAACCAGAGGATCTGAGACAGATTCTGGCGCACGCTGCCGATCGAGCCGAATACCTGGAGGCTCCGGAAAGCGGCGTCGTGATTGCAGCCGCAGAAGTGGTCGCTACCGGCAAGGGAGCGCCTCCGCAGACGGTGCCGCGGCAGATTGAGGAATGGGTTGGCAAGATCGAAGGTGCTCCCAGCGCCGAGATGAGTGAACTGGCGCGGCGGGCGGTTCACAAGGTGCGGCTTACTTCAGAGCTAAAAGATCTGTGGCACGAAGCGGAAGGGCTGAACGAGTGGAGCGCTGGATTGAGCGAACTTGAAGAACGACTTCGGGGCTGAGATCGCATGATTCTCGTTGCCCGATGGAGCCGCTCGATGAAGAATTGAGATAAGGCTGGGACAGCCGAGGGCGGCTGTCCCTAGGTAATTTCGCAAGATTGCGAGGGACCTTAGTCGGCCGCTGCCCCGGTGTTCGGAGTGCCGATCAGGGCGGCGTTCTTCTCCGCCTGACGCAAACGCAGTGCGCGGTTTGAAGGTAGGCCAGCGTCCCGGATCTTGTAAAGCAGCGCGCGATAGCTGATGCCGAGCGTGCGGGCTGACTGTTTACGGTTCCAGTGGTGCTGTTGCAGAACTTTCAGGATGACTTTGCGTTCGAGTTCGCGGACGCACTGACGGGTCAGCTTCTTCAGAGAAATCGGGCCGTCGAGGGAAATCATCTCGGGGTTGAAAAAGTCCGGCTCGCGCGTTACCAGGTCGTTGGTGATGACTTCTTCCTGGCCCAGGATCACGTAGCGCTTGATCATGTTTTCCAGTTCGCGGATGTTTCCCGGCCAGTGATATTTCTGCAGTACCGCCAGCACTTCTCCCGACAAGGGACGCGCGCGGCAGTTGAATTTGCGGTTGTAGTATTCGAGGAAATAGGCACACAGATCCTCGATGTCGCCACGGCGTTCGCGTAACGACGGCATATTGATATTGACCACGTTGATACGGTAGTAGAGATCCTGGCGAAAGGTGCCCGCTTCGATTTCCGCTTCGAGGCGCCGATTGGTGGCGCAGACCACGCGGACTTCGACTTTCTTATCTTCCTGAGCGCCGATTCGGCAGAACTGGCCATCCTGCAAAAGTTGCAACAGCTTCGACTGTAGCGATGGATCGAGCTCGGAAATTTCGTCTAGAAATAGGGTGCCGCGGTGAGCCATTTCGACTCTTCCGGGTTTCGTGCCGAAGGCACCGGTGAAGGCTCCTTTTTCGTAGCCGAAGAGTTCGCTTTCGAGGAGCGTCCCGGGAATGGCGGGGCAGTTTACCTTGACATAGGGACCGGTCCTCCACGGAGACAGGCAGTGGATGAGGCGGGCGATGATGTCTTTGCCGGTGCCGCTTTCTCCGGTAATAAGGACTGGAACATTGGCGGCAGCTACTTTCGCCAGCCGGGAACGAACCGCCTGCATGACTTCGGAACGACCGAAAATAATGTTGTCAGGGGGAACTTCGCCGAGCGACTGCGCCAGAGAATTTACCGAAAGTGTCGTCATAAGACCGAATACCCCATTGCAGGTGTGTTCACCCGCGTGCACTAAAAGTGCATCCCGAGCACCAAACCGGAGGGGAGAGGAGAACAACCTGGGGGAATTCGGTTAAATGCTCGACTTGGAAGGGCTTAGAGGCATGATACAGCGGGAGGGGCAGGCTATGGGATGGCACGGAAGTGCCATGCTGAGACCGGCCACTAGAGGGAAAAATAGTTCACACAGCCGAACCAGCTTT
>JAYUJG010000296.1:0-5827 GCA_043765355.1 Acidobacteriaceae bacterium
CTGGATGAAGTCGCGATGACGTTTGTGGACGATTACTGCGAACGCGAGCTTGATCCGCTGCTCACGCCGGTCACCGTCGATCCCGCGCATCCCTTTCCCAGGGTGATCAATAAGGCGCTCTGCGTGGCGCTGCTTTTGCGCCGCCGTCGCCGCTCGTCGCTTACCTATACCGGAGTCGTAACAGTTCCGCGTTCTCTGCCGCGGCTGGTGCGCCTGCCGTCGCAGGGAACGATTGATTTTATTTTCCTCGCCGACCTGGTCGTCCACCATTCGACGCGGATGTATCAGGGGTACGACATCGTTTCTTCGGCTGCCTTCCGCGTCACGCGCAACAGTAACTTGTATCTGCAGGAAGAAGAATCGCGGAATCTGTTGGAGTCGGTGCGCGCCGAATTGCACAACCGCCGCAAGGGCGATGCGGTGCGGATGGAAATCGAGTCCGAGGCCAATCCCGAGATCATCGAGCGTCTGGGAACGGTTTTTGAACTTGAGCCGTGGCAGATTTTCTCGGTCGACGGTCCGGTGAATCTATCGCGGCTGTTTAATATTTACGACGAAGTCGCGCGACCCGACCTGAAGTTCCGCGCCTTTGTGCCGCGCGAGTTGCGCCTGACGGCGAAGTCCCGCGACCTGTTTGAGGAGCTGCGCCGTCACGATATTCTGCTGCACCACCCTTACGATTCTTACGACGCTGTCATTTCGTTCATTCAATCGGCGGCAGAAGACGACCGCGTGCTCTCCATCAAGCAGACGCTCTACCGCACCAACGAGCATTCGCTGATCGTTCCGTCGCTCATGGCCGCTGCGGCGCATAAGGAAGTCACGGCGGTCGTCGAACTGAAAGCACGATTTGACGAAGCGTCGAACATCCGCTGGGCGCGCGATATGGAAGATTCCGGCGTGCAAGTCTTCCACGGACTGGTTGGCCTTAAGACGCATTGCAAGCTTTCTTTACTCGTCCGGCGTGACCCTGACGGTGTCACGCGCCAATACGCGCACCTGGGCACGGGCAACTACAACGCGAGTACGGCTCGAATGTATAGCGATCTCAGCCTGCTGACCGCCGATCCGGAAATTACGAGTGCGGTGCACAAGGTTTTCAGTTTCCTCACGGCCTATGCCGAACATCCGAACTACGACCCGCTGCTGGTAGCGCCGCTGGATTTGGCGGAAAAATGCATGCGGCTCATCGAGCGCGAAGCCGAACATGCGCGCGAAGAGCGTCCGGCGCGCATCATTGTCAAGATCAACTCACTGGTCGATACAAACATTATTCAGGCTCTTTATCGCGCTTCGCAGGTGGGCGTGGAAATCGATCTACTGGTTCGCGGCATTTGCTCGTTGCGGCCTGGGATCCGCGGCTTGAGCGATCGCATTCACGTGCGTAGCATTGTGGGCCGATTCCTCGAGCACAGCCGCATCTACTACTTCGAGAACGGTGGCGAACCGGAAGTCTATCTCGGCAGCGCCGATTGGATGCCGCGCAATCTGCACGAGCGCGTTGAAGTTTTGTTCCCGCTGAAGAGCCCGCTGCTGCGCGATCGCGTGGTGCATGAGATTTTGGCGGCGTACCTCGCCGACAACGTGAAAGCAAGATTTCTGCAAAAAGACGGACGCTATCTGCGCTCGTGGCAATCACCGCGCGGCCGCAGCAAACGGCCTCCGCGAGGCGCAAACGCGTTCAGCGCCCAGGATTTTCTTATCGCTCTGGCGGAGGGAACTACGACTCCAGAGGAGATTCCCGCCCCTGTCCCGCGTCGTTCCTCCAACAGTCGCGCTTTGATCAGAAAGGAATAGTCCACCGAAATGTTTTTATATTTTTTGCGCCACGCCAGCGCCGGCCAACAACTCAGCTCTGAAAAAAAGGACGAAAAACGCGGCCTCGATAAGGACGGCATCGAGCAGTGCGGATACATCGGCCGCGCCCTGGCCTCGCTCGGAGTGCAGGTCGAGATCATCGTCGCCAGCCCGCTCAAACGGTCCACGCAAACCGCAGCCTTGGTCGGCAACGAAATGGGGCATGAAGGCAAGCTGGTGATCGAGAATGCGCTGCGTCCGCAAGCGAGCTTTTCCGATTTTCAGAAGATGTTGGAAAAGTACCCGCGCCAGGATTCCATGCTGCTGGTCGGGCACAATCCGAATCTGCGCGAATTTCTGGGACGCGTGATCAGCGACAGCGGATGCGAATCGGTGGTTGAGCTCAAGAAAGGTGCCATCGCCAAAGTTGAAATGCGGCGCAATTCCGGCTCGCTCAGTTGGTGCATCACCCCGCGCATCTTACGCACCCTTTACGCCGCCGCAACGGAAAGTTCGCGGCCGAAGACTTCGCGGAAGTAGGCCCGGTCTTTCTCGATCGCCCACACTTCCAATTCAATACTAGCTTTTCCGCGCGGACTCAGCTTCATCGCGACCTTGCCGCCGCGCGCCGAAACGGCAACTTTGCCTACCGATTGACTCCTCCCCATATTCAACGCCCGCGCGATGCGGAGCAGCACTGACGCCTTGGTGACGTTCTCCTGCTCTTCGAGGCTCAGAGTATTCATTGGGCCATCTCCGGGAGTGGGACGCGACTTCCCGAGATAGCGGGCGATCGAACCGATGATCCGCCGCTGTTGTGGTGTGTATCCCAGAATTTCCGAGTTCGCGATGATGTAGTAAGTGTGCCGGTGATGCCCGTTGCGATTCACGTAGTCGCCGACCTCGTAGAGCATAGCAGCAGCGGAAAGCCATTCGCGATAGTCAGGCGGAAGCTGATGCACCGACTTCAACGCCGAAAACAAAAGTAAGGCCGAATCGCGGACATGCAAGGCATGATGCAAATCGACGCGGTAATGTTCGACGGCACGCTTGATTGACTCCCACCGTTCGGATTCGATGGCGCGGCCCGATCTTGTGCTGCGATCGTATTCCGCCGCCATCTGCGCCAGGATGCCGTCGCGTAGCCCAAGTGCCGAATAGCGAAAGCCGTTGAGGTGGCATCGTTCCATCAATTCCGCATACACCAATGCCCCGGCGCAAATGATTTCAGCGCGGCGTGGACCAATGCCTGGGACCTTCTGCCGTTGCTCCAGCGTCATGCGCGTGAGCTGCTTCGCGATGCGGCGGAGCATTTCGCGAGTCGCCGAAGTCGCTCGTTTCCTGGGCCGCGCCAGATGTCCTGCCACGCCCACAAGCGCGGCCGCCGTGCCCGAGGTGGCAATTACGGCACCCACGCGCGCGGACTTGATGCGATCTTGAATGCGTGTCACTTCGCGCGCGACAAAGCCAGTGAGCTGTTTCAGTTCACTCTTGCGAGGAGGATCATGCCGAAGGAATTCGCCCGTTAGGCGAACCGCCCCGAGCGGCAAGCTGACCGTGTCCCGAAGCTTTCCGTCGCGCGAAAGTGTCAGCTCACAACTGCCGCCGCCGAGGTCCATCAACAAGACGCTGTGCGCGCCCAGGCGTCGCGTGGAAACGATGCCGAGGTGAATCAGCCGCGCTTCTTCGAGCCCGGAAATGATTTCGATGGTCCAGCCAGTGGTCGAGCGCACCCACTCCACAAACGTGCAAGAGTTGCGGGCATCGCGCAAAGCCGCAGTCGCAACCACCTTGACCGAATCCGTACCGCACTCCTGGGTCGAACGATGAAAGCGCCGCAACACCCGTACCGTTTCCGACATTGACTCCGGCGAAAGCAGTCCGCCACTGAACACGCCTTCGCCCAGGCGCGTGACTTCGCGGTCTTCGTGGATTTCCTTCAATCGTCCAGCTTGCAGGCGCGAGATTTTCAGGCGGACAGAGTTCGATCCGATATCGATGGCAGCAAACGTGGGCATAAAGCGACGATCAGTATTGTGACACATTGGCTTCGGGCTTTGAGCGATGAGCTGTGACCTTCGAGCAACGAACGAAGCTCCGGTTGCTCAAAGCTCGCGGCTCATCGCTCGAGGCCTCTGCCACGAAAAGAACTATGCCGTCACCCCATTTTTTAACCGATTTGTAACAACCGCCTGCTAGCCTCAAGACGGAATGTCAAACCAAGCCCTGCCCCGGTCGCGCTTCAACGCTCCCGAACCGGAGCGGGGAGCGAAGGCTGCCCTGACAATCGAAGCCAGCACGGGCCCGCTGTTGCAGGGAAGAGTCAGCGAGATTCCCGACAATATTTTCGGCTGGGCGATGCGTCTTTGTGGCTTGGCGGTAGTTGGGCTGCTGGGCCTGATCGTTTACCAACTGGTAATCGGCTCCCAGCTCTCCTGGCACGCTTTTGGCTGGAAATTTTTCGGTCAATCGGATTGGAATCCCGTATCGGATCAATACGGCGCTCTGCCGTTCATGTTCGGCACAATTGTGTCGTCGCTGCTTTCGCTCGTGATCGCCGTCCCGCTGTCAGTGGGCGTGGCTGTGTTCATCACCGAGATGTGTCCGGTCAGGCTGCGCGGAATCCTCTCTTTCACCACCGAACTGCTGGCGGCGATCCCGAGCGTCGTGTACGGACTCTGGGCGATTTTTGTCATGGTTCCGCTGTTGCGAGAATATGTAGAGCCGTTTCTAGCCAAGACCCTGGGTTGGACTGGGCTTTTCAGCGGGCAGCCTTACGGCATCGGCATGTTGGCGGCGGGAGTGATTCTGGCGATCATGGTCATTCCCATCATCTCGTCGATCACCCGCGAAGTGCTCACCGTCGTTCCGCAGCACCAGCGCGAAGCCGTGCTGGCGCTCGGTGCCACGCGCTGGGAAATGATTCGCATGGGTGTGCTGCGCAATGCGCGAGCCGGAATCGTGGGCGCCGTAATTCTAGGCCTCGGCCGCGCCCTCGGCGAAACTATGGCAGTCACGATGGTGATTGGCAACCGGCCAGAGATTTCGAAGTCTTTGTTTGCCTTTGGAGACACGATGGCCAGCGTTCTGGCGAATCAATTCACCGAAGCCACTGGCGATTTGTACCTCTCGGCGCTGATCGAAATCGGTCTGGCGCTATTTTTCGTCACGATTGTGGTCAACGCGTTGGCGCGACTCATGGTGTGGAGCGTAACTCGAGGCCAACCGGCAAGAAGCATTGCCTAGATTGAATGACTGAGATCAAATTGCCTGATACCAACTCAAATTCGGCGGGCCTAGCGCTCGCAAAGTTCAGCGTTCCGCCTATCAGCTTGCGGCGCCGCGTGACCGACCATGCAATGACCGGCGTCGCCGTGCTCACAGTGGCGCTGGTGTTGTTGCCACTCTTCGCCATCTTCGCCTATCTGGTCTATAAGGGTATCGGGTCAATCAACCTCGCCTTCCTGACTCAAACTCCAAAGCCCGTCGGCGAACCCGGCGGCGGCATGGCCAATGCCATCGTTGGCTCCATGGTTATTCTGGCCATCGCCAGTTTGCTCGGCGTGCCGCTCGGAATCGGCGCCGGCGTTTTTCTTTCCGAGTACGGGCGCAATCGCTACGGCGATATTGTGCGGTTTATTTCCGACGTTCTGAATGGCGTGCCTTCGATCGTGATCGGCATCGTAGCCTACGGACTGGTTGTAATTCGCCAAAAGCACTTCTCGGCGCTGGCCGGTGGCGTGGCGCTCGCCATCATGATGATTCCGACGATCGCGCGGACCACCGAGCAGATGCTACTGCTGGTTCCGCAGGCGATCAGGGAAGCGGCGTTTGGCTTGGGCGTTTCGCGCTGGCGTACGACGCTCTCAATCACGCTGCGCACGGCCACCTCTGGAATTATTACCGGTGTAATGCTGGCCTTCGCGCGCGTCGCCGGCGAGACCGCGCCGCTGCTCTTTACCGCCTTTGGAAACCAGTTCTGGAATTGGAAGACAGATCAGCCGATCGCGGCGCTGTCGCTGCAAATTTT